>JACMKY010000708.1 GCA_014379925.1 Cytophagales bacterium
CGAAGCCCGGCACCAGCCGCAGCACGTCGATCAGGTCGCGGGCGCCCGAAGCCTTGATTTCCTCTTCGGTAACCAGCGTCACGATGCTCGGGGTATTGCGGGTAGCAAGCGATTTTTGGGTGGCCACTGAGATGAGGCTGTTGAGAAAGTTCTCCAACTCGCTCGACACCCCCGAAGCCCGGATGGAATCCAACTGCTCGAGCGACATGTCGTAGTAGGCCGACAAAAGTAGGGAGTCGGCGGGCGGAGTTGACTGCTGAGCCAAGGCGGCGCCGAAAATGAAAAGGCCGGCCAGCAAGCCAAACGGACGGGAACGAAAGGGGGCCGGCATGGAAAGTGGCAGTTTAACGGGTTATTGGGTTGCGAACGAGTACTTTTCAACCAGTTGTCAAAAGCACGCTCGGATTGCCGGGCTTTCTCGGCAATGAAAGGCACAACTATCCAACCAAAGGTAAAAAATTTGCGCGAGAATGTGCCTCGGTAGTTCCGCTATCCGCTCGAACACGGCAACGGATAGGTTGAGACGCGCGGAAACAGGGACGAATTCGTCCTTGGCCGTCCCGATCCATTCGGGTGGGGTGCCCACGCCCAGCAGTACAGCAGGGTGGCGGCGTGGTTTTTCTACGCTTCACCACCACGCCCGGCCGTCATTTTTCCGTTCGCAACCATCTGCACTGGCAGCCAACTAGTACGAAAGTACCATTTCCCACCCCGGCCGTACCGGGTAATTTTGCCACCGCATTGAACAATTAACAGTCAGCCGATGGATGCTTCGTTCCTGATCTTACCGTATTTTTTGCGCCTGGCCAGCGCAGATCAACGCGTGAGCACCACCAGTTCCGCATCGTCGGCGGCGTCGAAAACTTCGTGCATTCACATCTACCACAACCAAATCATCCACTCCCGAACTTCACCCATCCAATGAATACGCTTCGTTTGCCGGTCCGGACAATGCTCGTCCTAACGACCCTGTTTTGTCTCAACGCCTGTAAAGACGACTTGAATGAGACCGTGACCCCCACCCTGCCCCCGGTGACCGGGCCAGATAGTACGCGCGCTTTCGCCGTCGAGGAAGCCTACCCGGGATACCCTTGCGTCTGGAAAAAAGCCAATCTCTTCGGTCAGCCCATCACCTACGCCGAAATCAACGGCGAGGCCGTTTTTCAGGGCGACATCATCCTCACGCCCGAACAACTGGCCGGCGGCGGCGGGGACTCGTTGGGAAGCCCCAATGGCCGCACGAGCGGCGCGGGAACCTCAAACAATGTCCGACGGTGGCGTAATTTCCTCATTCCCTACACCATTGACCCTAATTTGCCCAATCAAGCCCGGGTTACGAATGCCATTACCCACTGGGCAACCAGAACGCCCGTCCGGTTTGTGGTCCGCACCACCGAAACGGATTACATTACCTTCCAGCAGGCCCCCTCGGGAGTTGGCTGTGACTCTCACGTCGGGAGGGTTGGTAAACAGCAATTTATCCGACTGGCCAGCGGTTGTACTACGGGGAGCGTTATCCACGAAATCGGACACGCGGCTGGCTTGTTTCACGAAATGTCCCGGAGTGACCGGGATAATCACGTGACCATCAACACCGGGAATATTCAGGCGGGGGGCTTCCAAAACAATTTCGAAAAATACGAGAGCGGGAACCTGGCCGGATTTGATTCCGGCGATTTCGACTTTGGTTCCGTGATGATGTATCCTTCCGACGCTTTTTCGAAGAACGGCCAGCCTACCATTGTCCGCACCAATGGTACTCCCTACACGGCTCAGCGGAATGCCTTATCCATTGGAGACCTCAGAACGGTTATCGCCATGTATGGCAACGTGTACATCACCTGGAAAGACAAGCTTTACGCGGTAAGCGTTTCCACCGGAGACTTCACGAGCCTCGGCAGTGGATGGGCAGGCGCTGCCAGGACGATTGCGGAAGACAACGATTTTCTGTGGGCCATTCAAGGGAACACCCTGTGGCGGACCAATCGATTCAGCGGGCAATACAGCTCCTTCGGCGGTGGCTGGGATGGTGCCGTGGGCGTGGCCGGCGCGGACCCCAACGGCAACCTGTACGCTGTGCAGGGAACCCGCTTGTGGAAAATCGACCGGAATGGCCAGCGAACCCGGCTGGGCGGGGTACAAGCCCTGGAAAACTGGACTGGCACCGAGGCATTGTTTTACCACAATGGCTTCCTCTACATCGTGTGGCAGGATACTTTGTACAAGTTGAGTACCCAGACTGGCTTGGTAGTCAAAAACTTAGGGAACAATTACGGCGGTTTGAGAGGAATAGCCGCCGCCAATGGTTCCTCCGTCAATCTCTACGTTGTTTGGGGAAATACCTTGTACCGGGTAAACACGGATACCGGTGCCTTTACCCAGGTGGGAGCCAACAACAACTTTCCCAACACTGCCGGCATCGTGGGGGTAGCCGGGAGGTTATACGTTGTGTCGGGTAATATTTTTTACGTAGTGGACGAAAACGGCAACAAGCTGGCCTTGTCGAGCGGCTGGCTGGGTGCGGAGTCGATGGGCGTCGTGCGCAACGCCGGCCTTTTTTAAGGCAGGTACGGTACCCGGGCTGGTTTTTCCATCGGTTTGACCAAGGCCCGTCCGGTCCCACCCACCCTGCCCGCACCGAAACGGCCGGTATGGCGGTAGGCAACGCAACCAAGCGGATTGCCTACCGCCAACTTGCCCAACAACCCATCCAGGGCGACGCTTACCGGCTGGTTTCCACCACCAGCTTCTTACGGATAACCTGCCCTTCGCTGCGCACCTGCAACAGGTACCAACCCGGCTGGGCGTGGGGCAATTCCAATTCGATCGAGGGCCCGTTTCGGAGGGCCGGAACGGTTTGGCGGTGTACCACCTGACCCGCCAGGTTAACTACCTCCAACTGAAAGCTGCCGGTGGGCACGGCTTCCCAGGTCAATCGGAAACGTCCGTTGTTCGGGTTGGGAAACAGCGTGAATGGCCGACTGCCGCTGGCGGGCGGGGGCGTGCCCGTAATGACTTCTTTCCGTACCGTCACGACGTAGTTCTTGGTTGAACCGTCTTCGGCGGTGATCCGGTAGGTAACGGGTTGGGAAAAGTTGTTGGGCGTGGTACCGCTGACTTGCGCCACGCTGCCCACGTTTACCGTCGAAAGGGGGGAATGAGAAAAAGTGGCGATCAGCCGGGTGACGTTCGCGTTGGCGGGCACGGTCAGCGCAATGGCGTTGCCGGTGATGGCGCCGTTGGCCGGCGCGTTGGCACCGGCCAAGGAGAAGCTTAGAATGTCCTTGGCTGCACTCTTCACCGCCCGGTTCCCCTGGGCAAACCAGACGGCCCACTTGGCTTCGCGCAGGATTTGCGTCGGGGTGCCGTTGGGATTGATCTTGTCGGCTTTCAACCCGATCACCGCCACGGAGGTGTCGCCCTTGGTGCTCACCGTGGTGTAGGCCAGGCGGTCGTCGGACTTGGAATACGTGGGGTAGCCCATCGTGTTGTTGGTGGCAATCAGACCCACGTCGCTGGTTAGCAGGTTGGCCGCGATCACGGAGTAGGTGTCGTCACTGGTGTCAAAGTAGTCGAAGGCCACGATGGAAGGGGATTTCTTGGACAGGGCCGGGTTACCGATGCTGACGTTTTCGGGCAGGGAGGTAAAGAGTTTATCAATTTTCCCGTCGCCGAAGTTATTCTTGGCCTTGTCCCAGGCGCGGAGCACGCCCACGTCCCAATAGTCGATGGATTCGCCGTCGCCCTTGTCCACCTCGTTGTAAGCATCGTAGATCAGGTACTCGCCGCCGTAATCCCACTCAATGGCATCGGCGTAGCGCACGCCGCCCGTGGTAACGCCTTCGGTATACGTGGGATTGTAGAGTTTGAATTGATTCCATTTCTTGGTGCCAAAATCATACACGTAGATGGAGGCGTCGGCGCTGGTGGTAACGGCCGCCAGTTTGGTGCCGTCCTTCGAAACGGCCACGCTCTGCCAGATGGGTTCGTTTTGCAGCACGGATTCCTGAGCGGTCCCTTTCAACGACAATGTCTTGAGCCGACGATCTCCCGCCACGAAAACGGCCGCTTCGCCATCGTCGGTGACGGTGGGCCGGTTGATGGATTCGGTCTTGGATCGGGCGACCAGGCTCGTTCCGTCGGGACGGGCTACGTACCAGGTGTTGGGATCGGTCGTGCTGGCGTCGTGAACCAGGATAAAGTCCTGGCCCGGATTTTCGGGAAGTTGGGTAGGTTCGTCGGTGCGGCCACCCTCCAGAATGCCCACCGCGTCGAAGGCGGAGCGAACGGCGGCCACCTCCGTCGAGGTGGCCCCGTGCAGGTCGGTGGCCGCCTGCACAACGGCCAGGCGCAAGTCCACGAACTGCGACTGGGTCGTGAGGTATTTGGTCAGGGCTTGGTAATACACCTTTTCGGCCTTCGGCCGGCCCACGGCGGTGGCAAACTTGTAAAAGGCGAAGTTGGGAATGCCGCTGTTGATGTGTACGCCGCCGTTGTCCTCCGTACCCGTGTAGAGTTCAGCCATCACCCGGGGTTGGTAACCCCGGTCGCTGAGGCTGGTGCCGCCGTTGTGCGGATCGGCCATGCTGCGCAGCGCCCCCGATTTGAAAACCGTGGTCTTGACGACCTCTTCGCCAAGCGTCCAGTCGTCGTTGTCGATGAGTACCCCGAATACGTCGGCCATGGATTCGTTGATGGCACCGGACTGCCCCTCGTACTCCAGGTTGGCCGAGTTGCTGATCACGCCGTGCGTCATTTCGTGCGCGGCCACGTCGAGGCTGGCAGCCAACGCTTTGAAACCTACGTTGCCGTTGCCGTAGAAAATGAATTTGCCGTTCCAGAACGCGTTGTCCAGTCCCTTGCCGTCTTTGTCGGCCACGTTGATGAAAGAAATCACGTTGCCTCCCTGTCCGTCGATGGAATTGCGGTTGTGAACCGTGCGGTAATATTCGAAGGCCCGCCCGCCGTTGTACTGGGCGGAAATGGCCGCCGGGTTGTTCCAGGCGTTGTTGGCCGACGTGACGTGGTAGGGCTTCACGTCTTCCTTGAAAGGGGCGCTGCGCAAATCCATCGTCCAGATCACGCCCACCGGGTCGTCGGGAAACTTGGACGTGGCGCTTTTGAACATGGCGCGCGAGGCGTCCATCATGAAGTGATTGTTGCCTACCTGGTAGGTTTGGATGGTTTGATTGGCGCTGTTCAAGTCCCGGGACGTGGCCGTACGGGGGCCGTCGGCGGAGCAGGTATGGTTGAGATAATGAATGACCGAACCGTTGCGGGCGTCCACGAAGTATTCCCAGTGCTCCACCACGTTGGGGCGCACCGACACGTGCCAGGCCAGGCGCGGGTTCTCCTCGGAATGGTAAATCACCAGGCGGGCAGAGGGGCCCTCGTATTCCATCAGTTTCCGGAACTCCCCGGACAAAGGATGAAAGTTGGTGCGCGCTTGCACGTCACGAAGGGCAGTTGTCGTAGCTTGGGTGCTGGCAACGGCCGGGATAACGTCCGTTAGCGCGGGCGTGGGAAAGTAGCGGCCGTTGAGGGCCTGGATTTGTCCACCCCGGCTGTGGAGGATCACCTCGCCCCCGTACACGGGAATACCCCGGTACACTTGGTGCATCCGTTGGTGGGTTTGGTGGAGCGGGTCGGTTTCGGTCGTCGTCACGGTGAATTCCGAAGCGGGGTTTTTAATCCGCATCACGTCCTTGACGGCGTCCAGGTAGGCCAGCGAAGCCTGCCGCGCGTCGGTCCGGGCGTTGGGCAGGCCGGGCAACGTGCCCTTGATGAAGAGGGGTAACCCCGTCCGGGCCGACGTCTTGATTTCCAGTCCCCCGGGCACGCGGGCCGGGACGTTCAAAGCGGGCAAAGGAGCGAAGGGACCGGTGCGGACCCGGGCTTGCAACCGGGCGTTGGGCGCGTTGCGGCTGCCGTCGGTAACCGTTGCGTGGAGGGAGCGGGTGTCCACCGGCGTCGCGTTGCGGTGGGCCTTGGCGGCAAAGGGCGCGGGCGTACGCTGGGCGTTCGCGGCCGGGAGAGCGAGCAACCAGCCGCAGCCAAGGAGTCCGACGAGGTACGTACAGCTTCGTTTCATGGGTTGAGATTGGTAAGGTGGTCTTGCTTTTGAATGCTAGGTTATCGGTTTTTTCAGAATTCAGGCGACTGGATACGAATCAACTGCGGTGTTTCGGTAGTGAACTGCCCTTCCACGGACTTCGGCTGCGACCCGAATAGTGCGCTACTGGCAGTGTTTTACTGTTTGCTGACTTGGTCTACCAGTTGCTGGTGCACCGCCCGGATGTCGTCGGGAACGGGATGATCGGGGTTACCCCAGGTAACGCGGTGGGTTGTCGGGCCGCGCTTGCGTTGCAGGAAAGTATACTGGTTGCCGGGATGGTTGAAATCCCGTTTTTCAAGTTCCAGCTTTTCCGTCGCCGCCCATAATTGCTTGCGGGCCGAACTGCCTACCCGTTTCAACTCCTTGGTTTCCTTGGTCAGGCTGTTGGTTTCGAACAGCTGGCCGTTTTCCAGCAGCGTATATTCGGTTACTTGCCCGGTAAAACCACCCCCGCTGCCAAAGGTGAGTTGTCCGTCCGGAAACGTAGCCGGAGAGTAGTTCGGGGACCGGCAACCCGCCAGCAAAGCAAAGGCGAGGAGCAACGCAGGAGTGGGGTTGCGCATAATGAAACAAAAACACCCTTCAAGTCCGAGCAGGGTTCAGTTAGCAAAGAAACAATCAATTCGTTCTAATTGCCGGGTCATTTCGATGAATGCGGCTGAAAAGGGTGATCAACTGCGTCGGCGGTTAGACGAATCCATCCGTTTCTTCGACCAAGCATCAGACCCTGGTTCGAGGCATTTTCCTTCGGCGACAAAAATACGGAGACGACCGTTACATCGGCAAGGAGAAGGGTTGCAAATTTTGTCAGTGGCGCAACTTCGGCCAGCGGGGTGGGTGGGCACGGGGAAATCCGCTTTCCCCGTGGTCTGAAGCAGTACCACCGCCCCCGCGCCCCTTCCGCTAACGGGAGCAGGGAACCGGCCACTTTGGCGGGATTTAATGCGTGGCGACCGGTACAGCGGGGCAGTGAGCAGCCGGTGAACGGGGGCCTGGTCCGGCCAGTGGCCGAAGGGGGCAATGGCGACGCAACTTCCGGGATATAATTAAACCTGATTGATCCCTTGGTGAAGATGAATTTGGTGGCCGATTCGTTGGATTATCCATCCTTCAGCGCGAAATTTTATCTTGGCGATCACCCATTACAGCGGAAATTGCTGGATTACGGGAGGTGTTTGGGTGAGTTTTCGAAGTCCACCGCATCAGTGGCAGCTTTGAGACTCAGCGTAAATACGACTGATGCCACTGGACTGCAAGAATCCATACGCCAGTGTCAGGTTTGAGAACCTGATACTGGCGTATGGGTCAATTGTATTCATTACCGCCTCCTGAACCCACTCGACTTGCACTGTAGCAGTCCGTTCAGCGGTTTGCAC
>JACMKY010000709.1 GCA_014379925.1 Cytophagales bacterium
CTCTGCTCCGACGAAGCCGCCTTCATCACCGGCACCAACTACCCCATCGACGGGGGATTCATCACCCTGAACACGTAGGCGGGTAATGGGTTGCAGGTTACGGGTTGCAGGTTACGGGTTGCAGGTTGCAGGTTGCAGGTTACAAGTTGCAGGTTACGGGTTACAAGTTGCAGGTTGGGTGGATCGGCTGGTGTTATGACCGTGCAAAAGAAGAAAGAAAAAGCGGAGGAAAAAATAGGCAGTGAACAGTAAACCGTAAACAAGGAACCATTCCCGGTAGGTAATCGGCGTTAGAACGGTTCTGATCGCCCGCTTTCCACTTCCGACATCTAACTTCCAGCCCTTCACTTCCCGCTAATCCTCCCTAACTTGCAACCTGCAACCTTCTACCCATGGCTTTACACGTAATCTCCGTCGGGGGTTCTTTGATTGTGCCGGATCAGATCGACATTCTGTTCCTGGAATCCCTGAAGCAGTTCATCATCAAGCGGATCGAAAAGGGCGACCGGTTCATCCTCATCTCCGGGGGGGGCCGCATTGCCCGCAAGTACCAGGAGGCTGCCGCGCACGTGAGCGGCATTGACGACGAAGAGAAGGACTGGCTCGGTATTCACTCCACGCGGCTCAACGCGCACCTGCTCCGCACGATCTTCAAGCTGCACGCCAATCCCCGCATTTTCAAGAACTTCGACAAGGATGAAATCAAATTTGAAGAAAAGGTTTTGATCGGGGCGGGCTGGAAGCCCGGCTGGAGCACCGACTACATTGCCGTGCTGCTGGCCAAACGATACGGAGCCAAATCGGTCGTGAACCTTTCCAACATCGATTACGTGCATTCGGAAGACCCCCGGGTCAACCCGGAAGCCAAGAAGTACGAGACCATCACCTGGAAGGAGTTTCGCGAAATCGTGGGCAACAAGTGGGACCCTGGCATGTCGGCCCCGTTCGACCCGATCGCCAGCCGCGAAGCCGAAGGCCTGGGCCTGAAAGTGGCCATCATGAACGGCCGCAACTTCACCAACCTCAACGACTACCTCGACGGCCGGAAGTTCAAGGGCACGCTGATCAAATAGAAAAACGGATGAGCCTGGCACACCGAAAAACCGGGGAGGGCGCGGTGGTCGTATTCCTCCACGGCTTCTGCGAGAACAAAGACCTCTGGCGCGCGTTCGAAGCCCGCTTGTCCGCCCAGTTCCAAACCATCGCCCTGGACCTGCCGGGCTCCGGCGAAAGCGGAGCCAATACCCGCTACCAAAGCGTGGAAACCATGGCCGAGGAAGTGAACCGGACGCTGGAAGCCGAACGGATCGGCGAGTGCGTGGTAGTGGGCCATTCGATGGGTGGGTACGTGGCGCTGGCCCTGGCCGATCTACACCCGCAACGCCTGCGCGGCCTGGGTCTTTTTCACTCCACCGCCTACGCCGACCACGGGGAGAAGAAAAATACCCGCAACCAAACCATCGATTTCATCCAAAAGGAGGGATTGGACCCTTTTCTGGAAACCTTCGTTCCGCCCCTGTTCTACGAGGGAAGGCGGGCGGCGATGGCCGATCGGATTGCGGCCTACCGCGCGCTGACCCGACAGACCCCCGTGGCTACCGCCGTAGCCACCACCCTGGCCATGCGCGACCGCCCCGACCGCCGCCACGTGCTGGAAAGGGCTGATTTCCCCGTCCTGTTCATCGCGGGCCGGGACGATACCGCCCTACCGTTGGAAGCCAACCGGGATCAGTTCTGGCTGCCCAAAAACTGCACGGTGCACGTGCTGGCCGAAACCGGGCACCTGGGCATGTACGAGCGGGAGCCGGAAACGCTGGCGATGGTTGAGGGGTTTGCGCGGCGGGTGCTGGGCTGACCACCCAACGGGCCGAAGCCGGGACTGCCGCCTGACCGGCAACGGGCGTGGATCGGTTGCCGCTGTCCGCTTGAATGCGTTGAAAAAGTACAGGCAAAGTGAAAAAGTCTAAAAACAGTCCGGATCACCCCTTTTCGACGGAGAAGGGGTAAAAAACCGTTTATGGCCCCGTGATCAAGCCCCGGGGTTTCCGCAGCGCAGCACCTGGGCGTACGCCGGGGTTGTCCGCCTGGATTTTTTGGCCCAATCCCACCTGACCCGGCGGCTCACCTTTGCCTCTTAATGAGGAATTAATGAAGATTTTTCATTGATTCGCTTGTTCGTTGACGAAACCGGGGGTTCAAGTCCGGCGGCGTTGGTTGAACGAGTGGCCGAAGCGACCAAGTGAAAACCCGTAGAAAAACCGGTTGACTCCATGGAAATTACCAGTGATGAATTGATTTTTCTGGTGGACGACGATCCGTCGATCCTCGCCATTTTAGAACACTATTTCCGCCGAAAGGCGTTTGGACGCATCATGAAGTTTCCCGACGGAGAGAGCTGCGTGGCTCACCTGTCCCTTCAACCGCGGCTGGTCGTCCTGGATCACCACTTGAGTCTCCGGGAAGATTCCCTGAACGGTTTCGACGTCTTCAAGCTGATCAAGGACCTTCACCCGCTTACGAAAGTGGTGATGATGAGTGCCCAGGAAGACAACCGCTTGGTCTTGCAGATGATCAAGCAGGGGGTGGTTCACTACGTCGTCAAGGACACGGCCATGATGCAAGCCCTGGAGGAAGTGATGGAAGAACTGTAGAATGCCCGCCATTCGTGCGTCAACCGTCGGGCAACCCGCGTTTGGAGGGAACGAAACGTTATGAAAAAAATAGCTGTCTCCGCAAATCCAGTACCCGACAACGAAGCGCTTCGCCTGGAAGCGCTCCGGCGGTATCAGATCCTGGATACCCCCCCCGAAGCCGACTTTGATGACCTGGTCCAGCTGGCCTCCCAGATCTGCCAGACGCCCATCACGCTCCTCACCCTGATTGATGCCGACCGACAGTGGTTCAAATCCAAATTGGGGACGGAGCTGAGCGAGGCACCCCGTGACCTTTCCTTTTGCCAATACGCCATCCTGGGAAATGACGTGTACGAAGTACCCGATACCACCGCGAGCGAGCTTTTCGCCGACAATCCGCTGGTAACCGGCGATCCGAACATCCGGTTCTACGCGGGCACCCCGCTCACCAACTCCGGGGGGTTCAACTTGGGCACGTTGTGCGTCTTCGATATCGTTCCCCGAACGCTGACCGACGTCCAGCGCAACAGTCTCCGGGCCATTGCCCGGCAGGTGGTGACCCAGCTGGAACTGCGGCTGCAATGGACCAAACTGGCCGAAGACAACGTGCACCTGACCAACTACCAGACTTTCGAGGTCAACACGACCGAAATCATGTGCATTGTAAACGCCCGGACATTTCTCATTGAAGAGGTCAACGAGGCGTTCACCCGGATACTGGGGTACGCCAAGGAAGAGGTTTGCGGCCAGTTGATTACGCACTATTTCTACCCGGAGGACCTGGCAGACCTGGTAGAAATTGTGGAGCGGGGCGTCCGCGAGGGAGAAGAAGTGTACGAGTACGAAAAACGGATACTCTGCCAGGATAGCAGTTTCCGGTGGCTCAGCTGGAACGCCATCGCCAAGGGCGGCAAGTGGTTTGCCAATGCCCGCGACATTACCAAGAGACGGGAGACGGAGGAAAAACTCACCGAAAACAAGCAAATGCTGGTTGAGTCGCAGGCCATCGCCCACGTGGGCAGCTGGGAAATCAACATGGATACCCAGGAACTCACCTGGTCGGACGAAACCTTCCGGTTGTGCGGCCTGCAACCCGGTTCCCCGACGCCTAGTTTCGGAAAGTACCTCCGGATGCTCCATCCCGACGACGTGCCGGTGCTGGTGGAAACCGTCCAACGGGCCATCGAAGACGGCCAACCCCGCGGACTTGAGTTTCGGATCCTGCTGCCCGACGGTTCGGTTCGTCACCTGCTGGGCAAAAGCCGCCCGAAATTTGAGGAAGGTAAATCCGGCAAACTCATCGGCACCCTCCTCGACATTACCGAACGGAAACTGGCGGAAATAGAACTGACGAAAGCCAAGGACCAAGCCGAAAAGTCGATGAAGTCCAAGGAGCAGTTCCTGTCGACGATGAGCCACGAGATCCGCACGCCCATGAACGCCGTAATCGGGATGACGTACCTGCTCTTGCAGGAGAACCCTCGACCCGACCAGACGGAATACCTGAAAACGCTGCGCTTCTCGGCCGAAAATCTGCTGGTGCTCATCAACGACATCCTGGACTTCAGCAAAATTGAAGCCGGCAAGGTTACCTTCGAGTCCGTCAACTTCAACCTCAAGGAACTCATCAGCGGCATCCGGCAGTCGTTGATGTACAAGGCGGAAGAAAAAGGCATCCGCCTGAAAGTCCGTCTGGACGCCGATCTGCCCGAAGTGCTGTCCGGCGATCCGGTCCGGCTCAATCAGATACTGACCAACCTGGTCAGCAACGCCGTCAAGTTCACCCACCAAGGCTCGGTGGAGATTAACGTGACGTTGCGGAGCCAATCCAAGGAGGCGGCCCTCCTCGATTTTCAGGTTACCGACACCGGCATCGGCATCCTACCCGAGGAGCTGGCCAACATTTTCGAAAGCTTCACGCAGGCCAGTTCGGACACCACCCGCAAGTACGGGGGAACCGGCCTGGGGTTGGCCATCACCAAACGGCTGCTGGAACTGCAGAACAGCCGCATTGAAGTACAAAGTCAGGCAGGCCAGGGGTCCAAATTCTTTTTTACCATTTCTTTCTCGAAGGGCACCACTGAACTGCCTGGCCGGGGTAACGCCGCGGTCGCCTTGCCGACGCTCGATCCGCTGGGGTTGCAGCACGTCCACCTGTTGCTGGTCGAAGACAACGAGGTCAACCAGCTGGTAGCCACCAAGTTCTTGTCGAAGTGGGGTGCCCGGATCGAATACGCCGTCAACGGCCTCGTTGCCCTGGAGAAGATAAAGACCAAACAGTACGACGTCGTGCTGATGGATCTGCAAATGCCGGGGATGGATGGCTACGAAGCGACCCGGGCCATTCGGGCGATGGAAGACCTTTACTTCCAGCAGGTGCCCATCATTGCCCTGACGGCTTCGGCGATGCTCGAAGTGAGGGACCAGGTATACGTAGTGGGCATGAACGACTACATTTCCAAACCATTCAACCCAAATGAGTTGTACGGCAAGATCGTCAAACACGCGGGCAAAGACGAACTGGCAAAACCGGACAGGCCAACCGGTCCGTTCGTGGAAACATCCGTTGAAACACTGGTCGGAATTAGTTTCGAGCGGTTCTTCGAAACGGCCGCCGATGACCTGGATTTCGCCCGGGAACTGACCCGCCTGGGCATCGAAGCCTTGGCAGAATACCAGCGCGAGTACGGAGTTGCCCTGCTGGAACGGGACCTGGCCAAACTCCAGTCCGTCAACCACAAGATGCGGTCCATCGTGCAATTACTGGAATTGAAGCAAATCCGGCTCGAAGCGCAACACGGTGAATCCCTCCTTGGCAATGGCACGGCGGAAGAAAGCGCGCTGGTGCAATCCTCCGCCCGGGTAACGTCCCTGTGCGAAACCGCGGCGCTGGCACTGGAAAATAACCTGGGCACCCTGGTCCCGAAATGAGGGGATGTTTTTTGGCGGGGCACCGTGTCAACGCGGAGGAGTCGGGAGCAACGCGCGTGGTTTCCCGGCGGTTGCCCATTCCACGAGCAGCCGGGCACTTTCCGCCGGGTGATCGCCGGCCAGGGACAGTTGGAATACGGTCTCGGGGTTGCGTTGCGAAAGGCCGTAGAGGTAGGCCCTGTCGTAGTAGTCGAGCGTGATTTCGGCCACGCGGGCGTATTCTCCCGCTTGAAGGGCCTCCATCGCCCGTTGGAAGTTGAGTCCGCCCAGCCGCTTCTCAATCCGCTGCGTGGCCGCCTTCAGCGAGGCGGGTTCGAAGTGCGCGTATTCCTTCACCAGCCGCCCAACGCGCTGGGATTGGGGCACGTCCACGAACGCCACCGGGGCCGCCCGCATCTGGGTCCAGAGGGCGGGGGGGAGGGTGACCGAGCCGATGGTCTTGCTCTCGTCTTCCACCCACACGCGGCGACCCGGGTCGAGTTCCGACCAGGCCCGGTGCAGGCCGTTTTCGAACTGTTCCGTCGTGGGTTGCACCGGCTGACCCAAGGCCCCGAACGAGGAGCCTTTGTGGTGCGCCAGGCCTTCCAGGTCCAGCACCTGCTCGCCCAGTGCCGCCAACTCCTTGAGGATGTCAGTTTTGCCGCTGCCGGTCTTGCCGCCCAGCACCAGCAGGGGCAGGGGTTGGTTGAACCGCTGCAACACTTCGTTCCGGTAGGCTTTGTAACCTTTTTGCAAGGTAGCTACCCGCAAGCCGGTGGTAGTCAGCAGCCAGGCGAAACTACCGCTCCGCATGCCGCCGCGCCAGCAGTGCACCAGCACCGCGCCGTTGGAGGCCACCTTGCGCGACCGCTTGGCAAAATCGGCCAGCTTGGGTCCCACGATTTCCAGACCCAGCACGATCGCCGAGTCTTTGCTGACCTGCTTGTAGCGCGTACCGACTTTTGCCCGTTCTTCGTCGCTGAACAGGGGAATGTTGACCGCCCCCGGCACGTGACCTTGGGCGAACTCCCCGGGCGAGCGCACGTCGATGACGGGCAGAACGCGGGCCTGCTCGAGGAAATCGGGAACGGGAAGGGAAGGAATCATGCGGTAGGCGGGGCTGGATGGGTTACGCAAAGTTCGCAAAGAATTCCGCAAAGTCCGACCAGCCCGCCATTTTACGCGCGGACCGCGACAACCCTTGGAAATCCCTCCTGATTGGGTTGGATCCCCGTTTTCAATTATTCTCCGTTGGATACGTATGGATTTCACCCAGTGGAAGCATCACGGATGCACAACGAATCTACCTTTGTCTTCGTACCTCACTCCCTTCCATCTATGCGCCCGTTCGTATTGCTCGCGTTGTTTTCGTTCGTTCTCCCGGCTTGTAACCAAGCGGGTCCCAGTCACTTCCAGGGCGGCAACCCGGAAAATTCGGAAAACACGGCTTCCGCTCCCGCGGCAAGAACCGCCGCCAAAGAAAAGCAATCCGCTGACTCCGAATCTGCTTCCTTGGTACTCTCTAATGCGCCACCATCGGCCAGTCTGGTGGCGAATCCTTCCCTGGCGCAAGACAAAATAGCGACCCAGATCATCAAGCACGCCAACGTCCGGTTTCAGGTGGCGGAACTGGCGAAGAGTATGCAGGCGGTTGGGCAGGCGGTGAAGGGGGCGGGCGGCTACGTTTCTTCCTCCGAGGAAGCCCGCGGCAACGGCGAGTTGTCGGCCAACGTGGCCATTCGGGTACCCTACGATCAGTTCGAAAAGTTGCTGGACGACCTGGTCCGGCAATCCACCTTCCTCAATACCAAAAGTATTACCTCCGAAGACGTAACCGAACAATTCGTCGACATCCAGACGCGGCTGAAAACCAAGAAGGAAGCCGAGCAACGCTACCGGGAAATACTGAAACAGGCCCGGACAGTAAAAGAAGTTCTGGAGGTGGAAGAACAACTCCGGACCATCCGCGAGGAAGTGGAAGCGCAGGAGGGGAGGTTGAAGTTTCTCGGCGACCAGGTTCGCTACAGCACCATCCGCCTGGAAATGTACCAGCCAATCGCCTACCAGTCCGAGCCCGAGATCGGCTTTCTCAGCCAACTGTTCCGCGGAATCGGCCAAGGGTGGTCGGGCTTCCTCACTTTCGTGGTGGGTCTGGTGAGCATCTGGCCCTTTTTGCTGTTGCTGGCCGGCGGGGGGTGGCTGGTTCGTCGGTGGTTGGGAAACCGGCGGGTGTCGGCGTGAGGAGGAATTGAATGTCGAACCGCGCGGCGGACCGAGAAGAACCGCAGCGGCGGACCGCAAGGAACGCCGAATTTCGAAGGGTTGAATTCCTTTTTTTTCACTTCGACATTGGACATTCCTTGTTGGACATTCGACATTCCTTCCCCTCCTAAAACCATATCCTTCCCGAAACCCAGGCGCTGCGGCCGTAGCCGTCCACGCCGGAGCCGTGCGCGCGGTAAGCCTCGTCGAACAGGTTTTGCAGCTCGATGCCCAGCATCCACCCGCTGGCCCGGTAGCCCGCCTGCAGGTTCACCACGTTCCAGCCGGGCGTACCTCCCTTCGAAATGCGGTTGTCATCCTGGTCGCCCTTCGCCAGCCGGGCTTGTTTGGTGGCCGAAAGCCACTCCAACTTCGCCCACGGGCCGCTGCTTCGTTGGTAGCGTAGTCCCAGGCGGCTGTTGAGCGGCGGAATGCGGCGGAAGGGTTCCTCAGCGGTCTGGTTCTGGCCGTAGGTATAGATCAGGTTGCCGAAAGCGGCCAGGTGGCGGGTCAGTTGCCATTCGGCGTCCGCCTCCACCCCTTGGATGTAGGCTTTCGCCGTGTTTTCTTTCAGATATACCGGATAGGCTCCTACGGAATCCCTCCCTTGCCTCACCCGCGTAATGATGTCGGTGAGGTAGTTGCGGTAAACGGCCAGCGAACCGGCAAACCGTCCGGTTCGGGCCTTCCATCCCAGCTCCACGTTGGTGGACTTCTCCGGTTTCAGGTTGCCGTTGGGCACTTCGTAGCGGAAATCCACGATGCCCAGCGTACCCAGGTCGTCCACGTTGGGTGCCCGGAAGGCAGTGTTGACCGAAGCCACCAGGTGATGGCTCGGGTGGAAGGCGTATACCGCCGAAGCGTTGCCCACCAGCGCCGACGGATTGATGCGCGATTCTCCCAACGTATTTTCCGTCACGGTGATGCGGAACGCGTTGAAGCGTCCCCCCGCGGCCAACGTCAGCTTGTCCAAACGAACCGTGTGCAACGAGTAAAGGGCCAGGTTGGAAGAGGTAGCGCCGTCGGGGTACAAGCCGCGTCCGTCCGTCACCGCGTTCGTGGCTTCGTTGACGTCGCGGCGGGCGCTGCCGACCCGGTCGTGGTAGTACTCCACCCCGGAATTAATGGTCCAGGATGGGGTGGGTTCGGAGTTGACGACCAGCGTGGCACCCCGGGTATCCACGTCGTCGCGCTCTTCCGTGCGGACGGGCGAGCCATTCCGCTGACTTTGCCGTCCTTCTTTCCAACGCTGGAGCGACCCCGTCACCTGCACGCTGCGCAACCACTTCTTGCCGGAAAACCATTCCCAGCGGGCGTAACCCAGTTGCCGTTGCTGGGGCTCGAACTGGGAGTAGGCGTAGTTTTCCAGTTGTACCCGGTGAAAAAGCGGCACCCGGTCCTGGTCCAGCATTTGGTAAGCAACCGTCAGTTGGTGCTGCTTCGCCACGCGGAAGCGGGCTTTCAGGTCGCCGGAGCGTTGGGCATAGCCCGTGGGGCGCAGAAAGCCCAGGTTGCCCCCCGCCTTAATGTCGCCGAAGTCGCGGTAGGCGAAGCCGCCCAGCACCGCCACCTTTTCGCTGCTCAACCCGATCTCGGCCCGGCCGCTCTTTTCCATGTCGGCACTCAGGTATTTGGCGTAGGCACCCCCTTTCACCCGGAAACCGTCACTGGAAAATGGCGGGTCGCGCGTAATCACCTGCGCCACGCCACCCAGGGCATCGCTGCCGTACTGCACCGAACCCGAGCCGCGCACCACCTCAATCTGCTCGATGGTTTGCGGATCAATGGTGTTGAGGTATTGGTTGGGGCCGGAGCGGAAGGTGGCGTTGTTGAGCCGGATGCCGTCGATCATCAGGAGCGTTTGCTGCCCGGTGAGACCGCGGATGAAGGGCGACCCGCCGCCGTGGTTGGTTTTCTGCATCCACACGCCCGCCGTTCCGACGAGGGCTTCGGGGGTGGAGCGGGGCGCGTTTTGCCGGAGTTCCGCCGGGCCCAGTACGGAAATGGCTTCGGGCGAATCAAACTGACGGGTTTGGTAGCGTTGCGCGGTGACCACCACGGCCTTGTTGAGTTGAATAACGGCGGGCTGGAGCGATACGTCAAGCGCAACAACCTCCCCGTCGCCCGCGGCCACCGTTTGGTCCAAGGTCTCGTAACCCACCGAAGAAATCCGCAGCACGCGGGCGCGGGATGAATTGCCGGGGGGAAAGGCCAGCGTGAAGTTTCCCATCCGGTCGCTTACCGTCACCCCGGGCGCGTGAACCAAAGCCAGGTTCACGTTGCCCAGCGGCTTCCCCGTTTGGGCGTCGGTAATGCGGCCCCGGATGGATTGGGCGTGGGCGTGGGAGAGGCAAAAACAAAGAAACAGCACCGCGGGTATAGTACGCTCCATGGGGTTCAGGATTAGGCAATTATCAATTGAGGCTAAGCGTTGTCATCGTCTTCGTCGGGTGGCAATCAGTGATGATTGATCACTGATTGCCCAGAAAGAGGCGTAGGCGTTCCAACTGGTCCGTGCTGATCAGGTCCGCGCCGGCTCCCCGCAGCACTTTCCACACCGCTTCGTTTTCCGGTGAAGCCCACAGCCGGACTTTCATTCCGCGTGCGTGCGCCCGTTCGGTGAGGGATTTCAGGCGGTTCAGTTCGGCTTCGGGAATTTCTCCTTCACCCCGCCAGCGGAGCACGTTCGCGTAGTTGTCGCTGATGAGGGGCATGAAATCGGCGGCGTAGTCCTTTTCCAGGTCCGAAGGCCGCCCGTCAATGCCCACCCGCCGGGCCGGGTCGTTGTGCACGGTTCCCGTGGCCCGGTTGCCGGAGAGGATCACCGTGACCGGACCGGGATGTTGGGGATAATTCAGGAGGTCGGCGTAGGCAACCAGTTGTTTTTTCAGGGCCTGGTAGGTGGCCTCGGCCTCCGACTTGATGTCAACCATCAGGAAAACGGGCGCTGCGCCCGCGTACACGCCGCCGTTTTCAGCGATCCGTTTCCGCAGGGGCTCCAGGTACAGTTCCTTCAGGGTCCGGCGGTTTTCGGGCCGGGGAAAGTTGTGCGCCACGTAAAGTTCGCCGTCGATGAGGTAGATGTCGGCTTCGATGCTGGTGAAGCCGCGGGAGAGCGCATCGAGCAGGGGCTTTTCGTGTTCGTAGTCGTTGTGGGCGTGGGCGTTGGGAAGCGGGGTTACCTGGGCGAAGGCAGCGGATGAGAGGAGGCAGAGGGCGAAGAAGATGGTACGCAAAAGGCACAAAGAAGGCGCGAAGGGCGTAAAAGAGGGGGTAGGATGAAAAGCGGTCATGTTTTCTTACGCGTTGGAAATGATTGACTCAAATTCTTTACTCGCTCGTAGCGAGGAAATTAACCGCGGCGATTAGGCCCTTCCTTCAGGAACGCGGCGGCCAGCCGCCCAGGGCTGCTCTCGCCGGTTACGGGACCGGTTACGGGACAGCCCGTCCGCCGCCGTCCGGAGCCGCCTTCGCGGTCGGACGGCACGGTCGGACGTCGTGCCCGTACCCTCCGAAGGAGCGCCGCGAACAGCGGCCTTGGACCGATGCCGTGCGGTTCGCAAGCGAAGGCACGCGTAGGCCGGGCCGCGTAGGCGCCGGATTACCGGACCACCCCGACGTACCGCTCCCTGGCTACGAAAATGGTGGAATTCACTTCGCTATCCTTTTACGGTTCGCCGCCTGATCGTACGCTTTGCTGTCGCGCAACATGTCAACCGGGTCGTCCATCCGGGGAGATTCGGCCACGGCTTTCCAGTTGAATTTTTCGTCGAGTGGATCGAGGGCTTTTTGCGGGTCGAAAATGCGCGGGTCCACGGGCCGGGCGTTGTAGGGCGTGAAGTCCGGCGGGGCGGCAAACAGGTCGGCCAAGTCACTGGCTCCGGCATCGTACTGGTTGAGGTAGGGCGTACCCAACGCGTGCCACATCGTCTTGAACACGCTGCCGAAACTGTAGTGAACGTGGCCGACGTAGTTCTTTTTGGCGTAGGGCGACATCAGCATCAGCAGTGAGCGGTGCGCATCCACGTGGTCCACGCCGCCCTGCGGATCGTCTTCGGTGACCAGAATCGCCATGTTTTTCCAGTACGGCGTGCGCGAGAGAAATTCCACCAGCCGGCCCAGGGCCAGGTCATTGTCGGCCATGTAGCTTTCGTTGAAGGGATACCCTTCGTTGGGCCGTTCCCCCGAACCGTGGTCGTTGGGCAGCACAATGGTCAGCACGGCGGGAAGCTGGCCGTTGTCTTTCCAGCGGTCGTTGTATTCCCGGATGAACATATCCATCCGGAACTGGTCGGGAATGCCCATGTTGAAGGTAGCAAACCGGCGGGAGGAATTCCGGTAGAGGGGAGCGGATAAGGGGTAATTGTATACTGTCCGGGTGCCGGAATATTTGTAGGCCGAAGTGGGTTTTTCCAGGCCGGGGGGCATTTCCAATCCGAAACCGAAGTTGAAAAAACGCACCCGGTTCCGCTCGAAGTGCTCCCAGATGGAACCCGCTTCGTTGTAGTCCTCGGGCATCACCACGGCGCTGCTACCCACGAAGGAGGGATTGCCAGGGGCTTTGGAATCCATCCGGAACTCCCGGTTGCCGCCGTAGGCCGCCGACACGCTGCTCTCGACCCACTCGTTGGGATACACCCCCGCCAGCCAGCGGTGTCCGTCGGCCGAATGGTCGGCGTCGCAGTAGAAGTTGTCGGAGATGGCAAACCGCCCGGCCAGGGCCAGGTGGTTGGGCATCACGGTGGCATTCTCCACTTTCCGGCTCCCGTCCTGGCTGGCAAAGGTAACGCCCGCGCCGTAGCGGGCCAGCGCCGGATCGCCCTGGCCGCCTTTTACCCCGCCGAAGACTTCGTCGTAGGTCCGGTTTTCCTTGGCCACGAAAACGAAATACTTGATCGGGCTTTCCTTCTGCTTGGCGTAGCGGGGAATGGGATTGTCTGGCCCGCCCGCGGGAGTGGCGAACGTGAAGTTGTTGTCCGTTACCCGCTGGGTTTGCTTTTTCAATTCTCCATCCGCGGGAATGTCCAGCACCGACACCGTGCCGTGCATCAGCAATCCGATGTTGCTCGACCGGCGGCGGCCGGTGAGTGGGGCCGCCCCCGGCCGGAAGCCCGTGCCCGCGTTGGGACCGCTGCCGTAGCCCTTGGCGTTGGCGACGACCAGCTGCTTGCCGTCCCGGCTCACGGCCAGCTTCGACGGAAACCAGCCCACCGGAAGGTGACCCAGCACGGTCAGGCTGGGCACGTCGATCACGCCCACCGCGTTGATGCCCGATTCGGCCACGTACAGTCGCTTCCCGTCCGGCGACAGGGCCAGGCCGAAGGGGATGATGCCCCGCAGCCCGCTCATCCGCGCGTCCAGCACGAGGCGGATGTTTTGCACCACCCGGTTCTGCTGCGCGTCGATCACCGAAATGCAATCGTTGCTGCCGTTGCTGACGAACACGTACTTTTGGGTGGCCACCACCGAGTTGGGACTGGCCCCGCCCACCGCCGGGATGTCTTCCACCTTTTCTCCCACCAGAAAGCCCGTCTTCACTTTGGCCGTCACGCGCGGCTGCGCCGGATTGCTCAGGTCCACCGTCCAGACCGAAAAGGATTCGGGCGGGTTGGCTTCCCCCAGGCCGGGCACGTCCAGCGTGTCGTTGCGGTAGCCATTGTTGGCGCTGTCGGACAAATAAGCCGAAGTGGGAAAGGGCAGGGAAGTGCGGTCAAGGTCCTTGGCGTCCACGCTGGGGAGTATTTTGTACTGATACATCCCTACGTTGGCCACGTACGCCCGCTGGCCGTCGGGCGAGAGCGTGATGCCGAACGGATACCGGCCCACCGGGACCCGGTGGGTCACTTTCCCCGCTTTGGTATCAGCGACGAGCATTTGAAAGTTGATCTGATCCACGGCATAAAGCGTGTTGCCATCCCGGCTCAGCACCAGGTCGCCCACGTAGCCGTGCCGGTACGGGGTGGTATCCCCAGCCACGGCGAGGGAACAATCGATGAATCCCCGCGCCGCGCCGGTGGCCACGTCAAACCGGTACACCTTGTTTTCCTGACCGCCGCCCACGTACACCGTCTGGTTGTCGGGTGAAACGGCCAGGCCCATGAAGACCGAAGCCAGGATTCCTTTGTCCGTATCGGCGCCGGGCGGAATCTGCTGCACAGTCGGAGTGCCGCCCAAGCCGTTCCGGAGGAACGTGATCGACAGCGGGGCCGTGCCGGAATTGGCCGTAATCACCGTGCTGCCGTCGGGGCTCAGCACCAGGCCGTAGGGATGCGGGGCCACCCGGATGGTTTTTCCGAGGGGGGTAATCAGGCGGCCGTTGGGCAGCACGGTTGCGCTGTCGGGGTTGATCTGGGTGTAGGCGTTTCCGGCGGGAGCCGTGGCGATCCAGGCTTCGGGCTCCCGCGTGGGCGCTTCGCAGCCGGGGAGCAAGGCAACAATCAGGCAGGCGAGCAAAGGCCGTAAAGGGTGTGGCACGGGAAGAATCAGGTTTCCCGCGCAAACTTAGGGCGACTCCGTTCAATTGGTGCGAGCCGTTGATTATTTTTTTGTTAAGTCTAGGGATTTTGACTTGGTCGGATGCGCTCAGGAATGAGTACATTGGTGTCCAAGGAGACGGATGCCCCACGTAGACAACAATGATTTTTTTAATTGACAAAGCAGAAGGGAGAAAGGAAGTCACTGTTTACGAAAGCCTGGATCGGTTGTCGTCCGTGGTTGAGTGGCCGGATATTTTCGAAGCGCTGTCCTTGGTAATCGATCAGGAAGGAACGAGTTACGCGTGGGATAATTCGAAAAAATCGGAATACGGCACTGTCTACGGCTATACCTTCGAGGTGAACGGATCAATCCCGGAATTAGCGGAGCAGTGTTATCGGCAGTACCTCGCATTGGGCAAACCCACTGAATTTGGTTTAAGCTAGCAGAAAAGCTACGGCCAACACCACTGGCACTAAGTTACAGTAAACAGCGGATCTCCCCTGCTTAGGGCAACCCGTGGAAAGCGCAACGTCAACGGATAGATTTTTCCTTCCGCGCTGACCCGCGGCATCCGTGTTATTTTTTTGTTAAATTTTCCCTTCATCTTAAAGACAAATCATTGTTTAAAAGCAGCTTGACTTTCTTCCCTGTTCACACTGGCGCCATACTGGCGTTCCTCTCCCACCCGGTAGTCATTCACCCGGGCCATTTTCCTACTTTTGGCCCGCGGTCGCAAGCCTCCCACCTAATCCCTTATAACTTATGCACCCAAAACCTACCTTCCCGAAAGTGCCCCTGTTTCTGCTGCTGCTGGGCGTCCTCGCCGTCGGCTGCACGGGCAACCGCAACCCGGGCCAGGCCGCGGGCAACGTCGACAACGCGCTTTTTCAGCAGTTGGCGGGCGCGCGCGTGATGCTGCCCAACGGCTGGTCCCTCACGCCGGCCGGCCGATCGCTGCCGTTGGGCGACTTGCCAATGAACCTGGTGGTGTCGCCTTCCCGCAAACTGCTGGCGGTGACCAACAACGGGCAGAGCACCCAGAGCATCACCCTCATCGACGCCGCCACCGAAAAAGAACTGGATACGGTCGTGATCGCCAAGTCCTGGCTGGGCCTCCGCTTCAGCGCCGACGAGCAGTTTCTCTACGCCTCGGGCGGCAACGACAACGTGGTGGCCATCTACCGCATCGCCAACGGCCAACTGACCCGGGACGGGGAAATCCGGTTCGGGGAGGCTTGGCCGAAGCAGAAGATTTCGATTGCGGGTATTGAAGTGGACGCCCGGCGAAACGTGCTGTATGCCGTCACCAAGGAAGACAGTGCTTTGTATACCTGCGACTTGACCAAGCGACAGGTGGTCAACAAAGTCAAATTGCGCACCGAGCCGTACACCTGCCTGCTGTCGCCGAACGGCAACGAGCTGTACGTTTCGCTCTGGGGCGGTGAGGCCGTGGCCGTCTACAACCCCGATCAGAAGGCCCTCACTGGTGAAATCAAGGCCGAGAGCCATCCCAACGACCTCACGACCACCCGCGACGGGGCGTACCTGTTCGTCGCCAACGCCAATTCCAACTCCGTTTCGGTGATCGACACCCGGACCAAGCGGGTCGTCGAAACCATTTCCACCGCTTTGTATCCCAATTCACCCGCGGGCAGCACGCCCAACGCGGTGGCCCTTTCGGAGGATGACCGGACGCTCTACATCGCCAACGCCGACAACTACTGCCTGGCGGTGTTCGACGTGGGCAGTCCCGGCAAGAGCCGCTCGGAAGGGTTCATTCCCACCGGGTGGTACCCTACTTCCGTGAAGGTCATCGGCAGCAAAATTTTCGTCACCAACGGCAAGGGCTTCAATTCCCGGCCCAATCCGAAAGGCCCGAGTCCCTACTCCCGTCGCGGCGGGGATGTTGAGTACATCGGCGGGCTCTTCAAGGGCACACTCTCCATTGTGGACGTGCCCAACGAGGCGGCGCTGGCGGCGTATTCCAAGTTGGTCTACGAAAACACCCCCTACTCCAAGCAGCGCGAGGCCCTGGCTTCCGGCGAAGCGGGCAACCCGATTCCGCGGAAAGTGGGCGCCAATTCGCCGATCAAGTACGTCTTCTACATCATCAAGGAAAACCGCACCTACGACCAGGTGTTCGGGGACATGAAGGAAGGCAACGGCGACACGTCGCTGTGCCTTTTTCCGGAGCGCGTCACGCCCAACCACCACGCGCTGGCCCGCGAATTCGCCCTGTTCGACAACTTCTACGTGGATTCGGAAGTGAGTGCCGACGGCCACAACTGGTCGACGGCGGCCTACGCCACCGACTACGTGGAGAAGACCTGGCCCACCAGCTACGGCGGACGCGGCGGCACCTACGACTACGAAGGAACCCGGAAGGTGGCCTACCCGAAGGACGGTTTCATCTGGGACCACTGCCGGCGGGCCAACATCTCGTACCGGAGCTACGGCGAATTCACCCCCACCACTGGCGAAGAGGACCGGGCGCCGGCCTACCCGGCGCTGGAAGGCCACTATCCGGCGGCGTATCCCAACTACAGCCTCGACATCAAGGACATTGACCGGGAGCAGGTTTGGGAGCGGGATTTCGATTCCCTCGTGGCCATCAACGCGCTGCCGCGCTTCAACACCATCCGGCTGGGCAACGACCACACCAGCGGTACCCGCGTTGGCAAGCCCACGCCCGCCGCCCACGTCGCCGACAACGACCTGGCCCTGGGACGCTTCGTGGAGCACCTCTCCAAAAGCAAGGTGTGGAGCGAGTCGGCCGTGTTCGTATTGGAAGACGATGCCCAGAACGGCCCCGACCACGTGGACGCGCACCGCTCACCGGTGCTGGTAATCAGCCCCTACGTGAAGCGGCGCAGCGTAAACCACACGATGTATTCGACTTGTTCGGTACTGCGCACCATGGAACTCATCGTGGGCCTGCCGCCGATGAGCCAGTACGATGCCGCCGCCACGCCGATGTGGGACGCCTTTCAGGCCCAACCCAATCTGGCTCCCTACGCGGCCCTCCAAAACAACGTGGACCTGGAGGCGAGGAACCTGGCCTACAACGAAGGCTCCCGCAAGTCGGAAGGGTTCGACTGGAGCCGCCCCGACCGGGTGCCCGACCACGCGCTCAGCGAAATCATCTGGAAAGCCATCAAGGGACCCGACAGCGTAATGCCCGCCCCCCGCCGAAGTGCGTTCGTCAAGCCAATCGAGAAGGACGAAGAAGGGGAGTAGGGGAGGTAGGAAGCAAGAGGTAGGAGATAAGACGCCACGGATAACGGCTCATTTCCTGTCTTTTCAGCAATCAGCCGGGGCCGTGGAGAGCCAGCCCAACCGGGAGCAAGGTTTACGAACCTCGACCCCGGTTGGGCTGGTTTGCGTTAAATTTATGGAAGCGGCTTTGATTGCTTTGCACGGAGTAAGCGAGCTTGAAAAGCTACGACAGCCGTTGGCGTAAACTACCCGCCAGCCATCACCGGTCCAGCAGCCGCATCATGGTTTCGGAATAGCGTTGACCGTCGGCGGCCCCCTTGGGGGCTACCTCGTCGATGCGCTCCAAGTCCGGCCCGGTCAGGTTGATGTCGAGGGCACCGAGGTTTTCTTCGAGGTAGTTGCGCCGCTTGGTTCCGGGAATGGGCACGATGTGGTCGTCCTGCGCCAGCACCCAGGCCAGGGCCAGCTGCGCGGGCGTGTGGCCTTTTTCTCGGGCCATGGCTTCGATTTGTTGCACCAGCTGGAGATTTTTCTTGAAGTTCTCGCCCTGGAAGCGGGGGAAGTTCCGGCGGGTATCGTCTTCGGCCAGGTCCTCAAACCGCTTGATTTGTCCGGTCAGGAAGCCGCGTCCCAGCGGACTGTAGGCCACAAAGCCGATGCCCATTTCTTTGCAGGCGGCCAGGGTATCGTCTTCCGGTTCGCGGCTCCACAGCGAATATTCGGTTTGCAA
>JACMKY010000710.1 GCA_014379925.1 Cytophagales bacterium
GCAATCTTGATGTCCTTGATTTTTTCCACCAATTTTTTAACGTTCTCCTGCAGTGAATTTTGTTGGGTTTCCATGGAATGGTTACGGGTTGTGGATGTTGGGTTATGGATGACGGATTGTGGATTGCAAGATGAATGCTTCCACAAACGGCCACCCGTCCGTACGGAAACCAAACGGCAAGGTTTGACCGCGAACCGTGAATGATGGACAATAAACGGTTCACGGTTCCCGGCTCATTGTTAATTGCCAGTGCGTTCTCCCCCAGGCGCCCATGGCGTGCAGCAAGGGCTGCAAGGTTTCGCCGTATTCCGTAAAGGTGTATTCTACGCGGGGCGGCACTTGAGCAAACACCTTGCGCTCGATGAGACCATCCCCTTCCAGTTCGCGCAACTGCTGGGTGAGCATCTTGGGCGTGATGCCGGGAATCTGCCGCTTCAACTCCCCGAACCGTCGCACATCCTGGAGCAAACGCCACAGAATGATGGGCTTCCACTTGCCGCTGATAACCCCCATGGTTGCCGTCACCGGACAATTCAGGTGCAGTGCCTTTTCCATTAGTTTCTTTTTTGCTACTACATAACGAAACGAAACTAAAAAAGTGTGTTCGTTTGTTACGGGTAAAAAGTGGACGGTTGATGGACCACGGACCGTCGGCCACGGACGAGGAACCGTAAAATAAATTCCTTGGCCAGCCGTCTACCCGCGTATCCGTTGTTTTCCTGTCTTTTGTTTCATTCCTTTTCTTCCGTTCACCCCTAGCGCGATCATTCCAATGGATTTATATTCGCAAATCATCATCAACGCGGTAGAAGCCGCCAAAGAAGCCGTCGTCAAGATTGACGTGCTCAAGAAAAACAAACAGGGCAAAAAAGTACCCGCTGGCTCCGGCTCCGGCTTCCTGTTCTCATCGGACGGGTATTTGTTTACCAACAGCCACGTGGTTAACGGGGCCGACCAGATTGCAATCACGTTGCACGACGGTTCGCAACAGGCCGCCCAACTCGTCGGCGAGGACCCCGATTCTGACCTGGCCGTGCTCAAGACCGACGCCCAGGGGTATTCGGCGGCCAAGCTGGGCGATTCATCCGGGGTGAGAATCGGGCAGCTGGTCATTGCCATCGGCAACCCGTACGGCTTTCAGCACACGGTGACGTCGGGCGTGGTGAGTGCGCTGGGTCGCACGCTCCGCACCCAGACCGGCCGCCTGATTGATAACATCATCCAGACCGACGCGGCCCTGAACCCCGGCAATTCCGGCGGCCCGCTCATCGACGCCGACGGCCAGGTGATCGGCGTAAACACGGCTACCATCCGCGGGGCGCAGGGGCTGTGCTTCGCCATCGGCATCAACACGGCCACCAGCATCGTGACCCAACTCATCGGGGAAGGCCGCGTGCGCCGGGCGTACCTGGGCCTGGCCACCCAGGTGGTGGACCTCCACAGCCGCGTGATCAACTTCCACGTCCTCAAGAACAAGCAGGGTTTGTTCGTCGTTTCCGTCGAGCCGGGCACCCCCGCCGAGCAGGCCGGCATCCGGGAGGGCGACTTCATCATCGCCTTCTGCGACCGGCCGGTGGAATCGTCGGACGATTTGTTCCGCCTGCTCACCCGCGACAAGATCGGGGCGTTCCAGTTCATCACTGTGCTGCGCAACGGCCAGAAACTGGATTTGCGCATCACCCCGGTCGAGAACAACGCCGCGGCCAAGGCGGTGACGAGGTAATCCGAAATTATTCAGGTTGCTTATTTCGACGACCCGATAGGAAATTCACGGCACTTGCCAGTATCTTTCCAGTATCTTTACTAACCGCCGTACGCTTCCCTCATTTCACTGGTCTGGCAACCACGAGCCAACCCGCCATTGGTTATTAATTGTTCATCCGCATGACCATCGAAGACTTGCGTACCGTCCCTACCCTCAGCGAAATGCCCGACGAGGTACTTCAGTGGCTGCTCAACAAGGGTAAAGTCCGGAGACTTGAAACGGGCGAACACCTGTTTGACAAAGGTGATCCGATCGACCACATGAACATCATCGTGGATGGCAAAGTGGAGGTCTATTTCGAGCAGAACGGACAAAAGCAGGTGGTAGCCGAACAGGTGAGCGGCACCATCACGGGGGTGCTGCCCTATTCGCGGCTGAAAACGGCGGCGGGAAGCGGACACGCGCTCCGTCCCACGACCTTTTTGTCGCTGCACAAGGAGCATTTTCCCGAACTGGAGCGCATCAGCCCCGAACTCACGCAGGAGCTGGTGTCGCTGATGACGACGCGGGTGCGCGAATTCACCTCCCAACAGCAGCAGAGCGACAAACTGATTGCCCTGGGCAAGTTGTCGGCGGGCCTGGCGCACGAACTCAACAACCCGGCGGCGGCCATCGTGCGGAGTTCGGCGGAATTGAAGAAGCGGCTCCGCAACGAACCGGAAAAGTTCAAGCGGATCACCTCCATGCGCACAACCCCCGAACAGGTGGATTTCGTTACCGCGCTGTTGACCGCCAAGATTGCGGAAGCTTCCCGAAAAAAGCTTTCCCTCTCCGAGCGGAGCGCCCGGGAGGACGACCTGACCGACTGGCTGGAGGATCACCACGTACCGGACGGGTACCTGTACGCCGAAACCTTCGTGGACGCCGGCCTGCTGGTGGATGACCTGGAGCGCCTGCTGGCCTGCATCGGCCAGGAGGCGCTGCCCAACGTGCTGGAGTGGCTCGAGAATTCGCTCAATACCGAGCGGCTCATCCAGGAAATCGAAGCCGCCGCCGTCCGGATCTCGACGCTGGTGCAATCCGTGAAATCCTACTCCCACATGGACAAGGCGCCCGTCCGGGAGATGACGGACCTGCGCGAAGGTATTGAAAGTACGCTTACGATGCTCGGCCACAAACTCAAGGAAAAGCACGTCAGGGTGACGCTCGACTTTGCCGATGACCTGGTCAAGGTGAGTGCCTACGGCGGGCAGTTGAACCAGGTCTGGACCAACCTGATCGACAACGCCATCGACGCGATGAACGACGGCGGTGAATTGACCCTGACGGGGCGCAATGACCGGGAGTTCGTTGCCGTTCAGGTCATCGACAACGGTTCGGGAATTCCCGCCGAGGTACTTCCCAAAATCTTCGATCCGTTTTTCACCACCAAGGACATCGGCAAGGGAACCGGACTGGGGCTCGACATTGTGCACAAGATCGTGAAAGCGCACAACGGCGACATCAAGGCCAATTCCAAGCCCGGTCACACTGAATTCAATCTGTGTTTTCCGGTGAATGGGTAAGGCAATGAGCAGTTGGCAATGAGTAGTTGGCAATTGGCAATCAAACAAGCAAAAGGTAAGCTGCATTCGTAACCTGGTAACTGTTCTTCCTCTTGGTCAACTGCCCACTGCCCTTTGCCTACTGCCAACTGCCCATTGCTTATTGCCTACTGCCCACTGCCCTTTGCCTACTGCTTACTGCCCATTGCCAACTGCCAACTGCCTACTGACCACCAACCACTGACTTTAAACCACCACAATGAAGCAACCGATCATACTCGCCTTGGACGACGA
>JACMKY010000711.1 GCA_014379925.1 Cytophagales bacterium
ATCACCAAAACCACGTTGGCCAAGTACTTCAACACCCGGCTGGTGATTCACGAGGAGGCGCTGGCGGAAGTGACGGCGTTTTTCCGGAGCCGGGGCCGCGAACTGACCGAACTGAACCGGCTCCAGGCAGCCCTGCCCGAAAACTGCACCTTCGTTTCCAACACCATGGGCACGGCCCCCGGCATGTGGTTTGAGCAGAAAGGCAAGGTTTTCGTTTCGATGCCGGGCGTGCCCTACGAAATGAAGGGGCTGATGACCAACCGTATCCTGGCCATGTTGCAGCAGCATTTCCGCACCCCCATCATCCACCACAAGATCATTCGCACGGTAGGGATCGGCGAGTCGGTGCTGGCGGAAAAAATCGAGTACTGGGAGGATAACCTGCCCGCCCACATCAAACTCGCGTACTTGCCCAACCTGAGTCAGGTCAAGTTGCGGCTGACCGCCACCGGCGAAAACCGGTCCCGGCTGGAAGAACAGGTGCAGCAGGAAATCGACCGGGTGATGCCCTTGATCGCCCCCTACGTGTACGGCTACGACGACGAGGACCTGGAGAAAGCGGTCGGGCAGTTGCTGCTCCGCCACCAGCTGACCCTGGCCGCCGCCGAAAGCTGTTCGGGCGGCTACCTGGCGCACCTGGTCACCAGGGTGCCGGGCAGTTCGCGGTACTTCCGGGGAGCCGTGGTGCCCTACAGCAACGACCTGAAAACGCAGTTGTTGGGCGTAAAAGAAGACACCCTGACCCGGTTCGGCGCGGTGAGCGAACAAACCGCCCGGGAGATGGCCGAGCGGGTGCGGGAGAAACTGGGAACCAGCCTCGGCGTGTCCAGCACGGGCGTGGCCGGGCCTTCGGGCGGCACGGAAGAAAAGCCCGTCGGTACGGTCTGGATTGCTTGTGCCGACGGCCACCGCACCGAGGCGCGCAAGCTGCAATTGAGCCAGTTCCGCGAGTTGAACATCCAACTGACGGCGGTACACGTGCTCAACCTCCTCCGCACGTTCGTAAATGATTAATGACGAATGAATAATGGTAGATGGCCTCCCGCCCGCTTTTGGCAAAAAGAGCCCGGAACTACCTTCCGCGGGCCGTCTGCCATCCCCGTTGTTTTTTCGTACCGCAACTTTGCGAACCGGCAACCCTCAACTTGTAACCCTACAAAGTAGCGCTGTCCCGTAATCGGCGAAGGCAGCCTAGTAACTTGCAACCCTATGGCACTGGTAGAAATGATCATGCCCAAAATGGGTGAAAGCATCACGGAAGGAACGGTGCTGCACTGGCTCAAGAAAGTGGGCGACCGCATCGAGCAGGATGAATCCGTGCTGGAGATCGCCACCGACAAAGTCGACACGGAAGTGCCCGCCACCCACGGGGGAATCCTGCAGGAAATCCTGGCGCAGGAAGGGGAAGTGGTGCCCGTGGGAAAAACCATCGCCCTCATCAGTACGGGTGGCGAAGCGGTGTCGGTACCCTCCCCGGTTACGCCGCAGCCGGAAGCCACGCCCGAGGTGGCCGCGTTGGAAGAAGGGATCCGCTCCCTGGCGGAATCCAACGGGGCCAACGAACTCCCGGTTCCGGCTACGGGCCGGTTTTATTCTCCCCTGGTGCTCAACATTGCCCGGCAGGAGAGCATCCCGATGCAGGAACTGGCGCGCATTCCCGGTACGGGTGCCGACAACCGCGTGACCAAAAAAGACATCCTTCACTACCTTTCGACCGTTAGCCGTCCGCCGTCGGCCGTCGGCAATCCGCCATTGGTGGTGAGTGCGCCGTCAACGGCCAGCCATCCGCCGTCAGCGGCCGACGATCCGGCCGGGGAGCGGGAGACAAAGGGGAAAGCAGATTCGGCAACGAACCCGTCCCCGGGGTCTGACCAGGCAGCCGGCGCAATCAGCAGTCCGCGGGGCGGCCTCCCGCAGGCCGTCGGCCAGGCCAAATCCCTCAACGGTCGTTCGGACATCATCGAGATGGATCGGATGCGGAAGATGATTGCCCAGCGGATGGTGGATTCCAAGCGCATCTCCCCGCACGTGACTTCCTTCGTGGAGGCCGACGTAACCAACATTGTGTTCTGGCGCAACCGCATCAAAGAGGATTTCAAGAGAGCGGAGGGCGAGAACATTACGTTTACCCCCATTTTCGTGGAGGCGCTGGTCAAAGCCATCCGGGACTACCCGATGATCAACGTGTCGGTGGACGGGGACAAAATCATCGTCAAGAAAGACATCCACATCGGCGTGGCGGTGGCGCTGCCGACGGGCAACCTGATCGTGCCCGTTGTCAAGCACGCCGACCAGTATAACCTGGTTGGTCTGACCAAGCGGGTAAACGACCTTGCCCGACGCGCCCGCGAAAACAAGCTTACCCCCGACGACCTGACGGACGGTACCTACACCATGTCCAACGTGGGTACGTTCGGCAGCGTGATGGGCACGCCCATCATTGTGCAGCCGCAGGTGGCCATCATGGCCTTCGGGGCCGTGCAGAAAAAGCCCGCCGTCATCGAGACGCCCTACGGCGACACGCTCGGCATCCGTCACCGGATGTTTCTTTCGCATTCCTACGACCACCGCGTGGTAGACGGCGCCCTGGGCGGCATGTTCGTTCGCAAGGTGGCCGATTACCTGGAAAGCTTCGACGACAACCGGAAGCTGTTCTGACCTCGTAAAAAAGCCAGTCGGGTCCCGACTGGCTTTTATCATTGATCATCAACTTTACGTCACTCGTACCGGATGTTCATCGCTACCCGGCGGTTGAGCGAACGGCCCTTTTCGTTGTCGTTGTCGGCAACGGGGCGGCTTTCGCCGTATCCGGCGGTGGTGATGCGCGATTCGACGATGCCCTTGTCGGCCAGGTACCGGCTCACGGCCGCGGCGCGTTTCTCGGACAAGGTCTGGTTTTGATCGGCTTCCCCCACGTTGTCGGTGTATCCTTCCAGGTGCAGCTTGGCGGCGGGGTTGTTTTTCAGCACCCCGGCCAGGTCGTTGAGGGAGGCGAAGGACGATTGTTTGATGATGTCTTTTCCCGTTTCAAAGAGCAGGTTGTTGAAGGCCTTCTTGAGGACCGCCTGCTCTTCCGCCTTGATTTCCGGGCAGCCCCGGTTGGCCTTCACGCCGGGCGTGGTCACGCAAAGGTCTTCCTGATCGGTCACGCCGTCGCCATCCGAGTCTTTTTTGTTGGGCGGACAACCGTTGTGTTCGCGCAGGCCGGGCACGTCGGGGCAAGCATCCAGGGCGTCGGCCAGGCCGTCGCTGTCGGTGTCGGGGCAGCCGAAGAAGCGGGCGAGTCCCGGCGTGTCGGGGCACTTGTCGTTGTTGTCCTTCACCCCGTCGTTGTCCTTGTCGCCGTAGGGACAACCGAGGTTTTCCCGGGGGCCGGGTTCGCTCGGGCACTTGTCCTCGTAATCGAAGATGCCATCGAAGTCGGTATCGTAAGGACAACCGAACGGCGTTACTTGTTCGCCCTCCGGGGTGGCCGGGCACTTGTCGCGCCCGTTGGGCACGCCGTCCTTGTCGTCGTCGTACTTGTAGTAAGGGGACACGTAAGCCGTGATGGGAGCCCTTTTTTGGGCGAAAGAACCAGCGGGATCCAGACAAAGCACGGCAAGCGTGGAAGCAAGCAGGGGTAAGAGATTTCGCATAGCGGACAGTGGTTTCTGATAGCAATGCAATTTTAGGGAGTTTTTACCCCGAATGCACCTCGATTCGGCGGACGGGCTGACGGATGTAAGAATCCAACTGGGATGGATAGGAAATAAAAAGGGCGACTCCGGTGAGGAATCGCCCTGGTAAGGGATTGAAATTGTAATTTAAGCAGTTTTCAAGCGAATGACCCGGGCCCAGTCCAGAAACTTGATGATGGGATAAACCGGATCGAGTTCAAACCATTTGGCCCCGAAATTGACGCGGTTGGGCAGTTTGTGGTGGTTATTCTGGAATAACTCACCCAGCATGAAGAAATCGAAGATCAGCGAGTTCTTTGATTTGTCGTGGTTGTCGAAGTTGGAATAACCATACTTGTGTCCGCTCCAGTTGACGATGGCACCGTGCACGGGTCCCATCAGGAAGTGAATCGGCAACAGGAAAAAGAAAGCCCAGTGCATATCCAGGTAGAGGTAAGCCAGCAGGTACACCAGCACGTACGAAGTTCCCCAGAGCACCCGCGACTGCCAGCTATCGGCGATCTTCTCGATTTGGGGCCACACCGGATAGTTGCGATCAAACCGGGGGTCGGGCTGCTCACGGTCGTAAACGAAGTTGTTGTAAATCTCTTTGGTCTTCCACATCATCGTGAACAGATTGTCGGTGTGGTGCGGCGAGTGGGGATCCTTGTCGGTATCGCTGTAGGCGTGGTGCATCCGGTGCAGAATCGCGTAGGCGCGGGGACTCAGGTACGAAGAACCCTGCGAAACCCAGGTCAAACCGAAGAAAAACTTTTCCCAAAACGTGTTCATCGTGAACATTTTGTGGGCGGAATAGCGGTGCAGGAAAAACGTCTGGCAAAACAAAGACAGATACCAGTGGGCAAAAAAGAAGGCTAATATGATCACTGTGCCGGGGTTTGGTAAAGAAATGGTTGAAATTAACTGGGTGTATAAGGCTTTGTACGGAGGTTTTGTTTCAAATTCACCCCTTTTTTTACAAAAATAGTGCTTTCAGGGCGCAACTTAGGCAAAAAGACCCGGATGCAAAGCCTTTTTGGAATCCACGCCCGGGTTGTGTACGCGGGGGAAGCAAGTTGATGAGTTGATGAGTTGATGAGTTTTGGAAGCGATTCCCGGGCTACTTACGCCAGGGAAGGAGCATTGACCAGCTACCTGTAATCATTGAATCACGTAATCCGGCCCTTTTTGTAAATGTCTGACTGTAAAAGCGTCAAACATCGTTCACCAGTGCCTTACCACCCATAATCATTGAATCGGGGCGCGTAGCCCATTTCATCCGCGTAACCAGCGGTCCGTCGGGGCAGTTCAGTAACTGGTCAGCGAAAACTCGATCAGGTTGGCGCCCATCTTCAGGGCCTGCTGCCGGGCCTCTTCCGGGTCATTGTGAATGGACTGGTCTTCCCAGCCGTTACCCAGGTCGCACTCGTAGCTGTAGAAGCACACCAGCCTTCCTTCATAGAGCAGCCCGAAACCTTGCGGGGGTTTGCCGTCGTGTTCGTGCACCTTGGGCAGTCCGTTCGGAAAACTGAACCGCTGGTGGTAGATGGGGTGGTTGAACGGCAACTCGATGAACGTGAGTTCCGGAAACACCTTTTTCATTTCCAACCGGATGAACTTGTCCAGTCCGTAGTTGTCGTCAATGTGCAGAAAGCCGCCCGAAATCAGGTATTTACGCAAGTTGAGCGCCTCCGCATCCGCAAACACAATGTTGCCGTGCCCGGTCAAGTGCACGAAAGGATACGCGAAAAGTTCGGGACTGCCCACCTCCACCACGTCGGCCTCCGGGGCGATGTTCATGCGCAGGTTGCGGTTGCAGAAAGTGATCAGGTTGGGCAACGAGGTTGGGTTGCAGTACCAGTCACCCCCACCACCGTACTTCATCTTGCCGATTTTGAAGGCGGGCGTTTGGGCGAGCACCGGCCGCACCGCCCCGGACAGGCACCAGCCCAGCGTCAGCAAAACGGTCAGCGTGCGCGGGTTCACTGGCCACCCGGACCCGAAGGCACGCCGGAAAGCGGTTTTGCCGGGCGACTCCGTGACGGGGTAGTCAAGAAGGGGAAAAGTGGCCGTTGAAATAAACTTCATGCGGGCGTTTTTCAAGGTGTATAGTGAATTACGTGGAGCAGGTGACAAGCGACGAGGCCCGCCGTTTCGGTGCGGAGCCGGCTTTCGCCCAGGCTGACCGGCCGAAAACCGGCCTCCACCGCCGCTTTGATTTCCGGCGCGGAAAAGTCACCTTCCGGTCCGATTAACACGCAATAGCTGCCTTTCGGTTCGGCCACCGACGACAACCGCGAACGCTGGTCGCGGGGAGCATTCTCGTCCACGTAGGCAATGAACAACTGATCGGTCCGCGGATGACCGATGAACGACGAAAAACTTTCCGGCCCGTGCATCAGGGGTAGCAACGCCCGGCGGGACTGCTTCATTGCCCCGATGGCAATCTTTTCCAGTCGATCGGTCTTGAAAACCCGCCGCTCGGAATGGTCACCAATGGGAAAAGAGATTTCGTCCACCCCCAACTCCACGCTTTTTTCCACGAACCACTCCATCCGGTCCGCGTTTTTGGTCGGGGCAATGGCGACGTGAATGCGGTAGGGCCGCCGGCCGTAGTCTTGCTGCTCGTTGAGCACGCGCAATTCGCACCGCCGGGCGTCGGGCCGGGTAACTTCGCACTGGTACCACCCGCCCTTGCCATCCACCACCGTCACTACCGCCCCCGCCTGCAAACGCAAGACCCGTACCCCGTGCCTGGATTCCTCCTCGGATAAAAAAACCGCCCCGGTCCGGTCCGCCGACGGGCGTCTCCCACCGATTACGGGACCGATTGCGGGACCTATTACGGGACCTATTACGGGACTGCTTTCTTCGCGCAAAGTCCGCGGGTGCGGTGCCGCCAGGTCAGGCTGATAGAAGAGATGCACGGGACGGGTTGGCGGTTGGAAGCGGCAGGTTGGAGGTAAAGACTGGAGATTGCGGGTAACCCGGCAGTCGATGAATGCTTCTTAAAGCGGGGAAGAACCCGATCGTCGGGTAGCCGCATTTTCTTTGACCCGATTTGACAGGTACAGGACCTACGCAGACTTATCGTTGCTGGCCGACTTGATCAGCTAAGCGAAAGGCTTCGACCGCAGCGGCGGACCGCTGCGGTCGAAGCCTCTAAAACGATTGCATTAAAACAGGAATACCTCAGAGATTGACCGGTTTTAATGAGGTAAGCAAGTTCGATTGCAACAATTAAGTTGGGAAAAGGTCGCAATCTAAAAATATAAATGTCGAAGTAAAAGCGTACCCTACCCCTTCTCATCCTCCTCTTCGTCGTAATCCTCGTCGTGGGCGAAGGAGTAGAGGGTATCATCCAGTTTGAGGGTTCCGGCGTTGAACTCGCGGATGAATTTGTCGATGACTTCGTGGGTGATTTCCTCCACGTTCAGGCAGGCGTCCAGGCTGATGCCGTACTCGAAATCGGTTTCCAGCTGCACTTCCTCCTTCACCTTCACGGCCTCCGAATCTTCCAGTTCAGCGATGGTTTCGGCCTTGAAGAGTTCAATTTCTTCGTCGGCTTCTTCGGGGGGTACCAATTCGCCGTTCTCGTCCTCCTTGGGTTCCCAACGCACGTAATGCGGAAACTTTTCGGCGGTCTTGTCCTCGGCCATCTCGTAGACCAGGCTACTGTGGTGCAGGCGCAGGGTGTAGACGACGGTATCGAAGATCACCTCGCGGCCTTCGTGTTTGCCCACGAAATGAACGTGGGCAAATTCGTCGCCCTGCGGTTCGTTTTCGTTCACCACGTAGGATTGCCCGGCCTGGCGGCATTCTTCTTTGAGATTTTCGATTTCCTGGGGATCGTATCCCTGGTTGGGAGAAGCCATTGGGGTCTGGAATTTAAAGGTTGCAAGGGTATGAATTGCCAAACCGCGGGGGTTGTGGGCAAGGGTACCGTGAAGGTCTGCTCGTCGCAAGTATACGGAAAGCCCCAACAAAAAGCCCACGAAAGCGGGAAACTTTCGCGGGCTTCGGGGAAACCGGGCGGAACGGCGGTTAACTCCCTTCTTCGCTGGCGAGTTACCGCATCAACAACAGTTCGCGGTATTTCACCAGCGGCCAGTCCTCGTCGTCCACCAGGAGTTCCAGCTTATCGACGCAGTACCGGATCGGATCGAAATAGCCTTTCACCTCGGTATTGTAGAGCACGGCCCGCTGGCGGGTATCTGCGGTATTGTTGGCCTTCTTGCGGGCCTCGGTCATGTTCTCCACCGATTCGAGCAGCGTACCGATGTAGCCGGCCATCGTCTCAATGGTATCCACGGTGTGCTTGGTGTGCTTGCCCTGAATGCCCACGTTCTTCATTCCCTCGAGGTTGCCGATCAGCACGCTCTGGTACTTGATGGCGGTCGGCACCACGTGGTTGAGCACCAGGTCGCCCATGACGCGGGATTCGATCTGGATTTTCTTCACGTAGTTTTCCAGCATGATTTCGTGGCGGGCTTCCAGCTCGCGGTGGGTCAGGATGCTGTATTTCTCGAACAACTTCACGCTCTTCTCGGCCACGTACACGTCCAGGGCCTCGGGCGTGGAAACGATGTTGGACAATCCCCGTCGCCGGGCTTCCTCCACCCATTCCTCGGAGTAGCCGTTGCCCTCGAAGAGGACATTCTTGGCGGACTTCACGTACTCGCGCAGCACGTTGGCCAGGGCTACGTCTTCCTTTTCGCCCTTCTCGATCTGCCGGTCCACCTCGGCCTTGAACTCAGTCAGCTGGTGGGCCACGATGGTATTGAGCACGATCATGTTGGAGGCGCTGTTGGCCGAACCGCCCACGGCGCGGAACTCGAACTTGTTGCCGGTGAAGGCAAAAGGCGAAGTCCGGTTGCGGTCGGTGTTGTCGAGCAGGATGGGCGGAATCTTGTCGACGCCCAGCTTCAGGTACACGTTCTCGCCCTTGTCGGTGCGGATGTTGCCGCTGCGCTCCAGTTCCTCCAGCAGTCCGGTGAGTTGGGAACCGATGAACACCGAGACGATGGCGGGCGGCGCTTCGTTGGCCCCCAGCCGGTGTTCGTTGCCGGCGGAAGCGATGCTGGCCCGCAGCAGGTCGGCGTAGTCGTGCACGGCCTTGATGATGTTGATGAAGAAGGTCAGGAACTGCAGGTTTTCCTTCGGGCGGACGCTGGGCGAGAGCAGGTTGACGCCCGTGTTGGTGCTCAGCGACCAGTTGTTGTGCTTGCCGCTGCCGTTGATGCCCGCGAAGGGCTTCTCGTGAAAAAGCACCTTCAACCCGTGCTTGTCGGCTACCTTGTCCATCAAATCCATCAGCAGCAGGTTGTGGTCGATGGCCAGGTTCAGTTCCTCGAAGGTGGGTGCGCACTCGAACTGGCTGGGTGCCACCTCGTTGTGGCGGGTACGGATGGGAATGCCCAGTTTCAGCGCTTCGATTTCGAAATCGACCATGAACGCCTGCGCCCGGGGCGGGATGGAACCGAAATAGTGGTCTTCCAACTGCTGTCCCTTGGCGGGCGCGTGGCCGAACACGGTGCGGCCGGTCATCACCAGGTCGGGACGGGCGTTGAAGAGGGCCTTGTCCACCAGGAAGTACTCCTGCTCGGCGCCCAGCGTGGCAATGACGCGGCTGACGTTCTTGTCGAAGTACTGGCACACGGCCGTGGCGGCCTGGTCGACGGCGGCCAGGGCTTTCAGCAGGGGGGCTTTGTAGTCGAGGGCCTCGCCCGTGTAGGAAACGAACACGGTGGGAATGCAGAGCGTGTTGCCGAAGACGAAGGCGGGCGAAGTGGGGTCCCAGGCCGTGTAGCCCCGCGCCTCGAAGGTGTTGCGGATGCCGCCGCTGGGAAACGACGAGGCATCGGGCTCCTGCTGGACGAGGGCCGTGCCCTTGAACTTCTCCAGTACCTTGCCGTCGCCTACCACGTCGAAGAAGGCGTCGTGCTTTTCGGCCGTGGCCCCCGTCAGCGGTTGAAACCAGTGGGTGTAGTGGGTAATGCCCTTGGAGATGGCCCAGGCTTTCATGGCCGTAGCGACCGCGTCGGCCACGTCAGCCTCGATTTTCTCGCCGCTTTCCACGGCGCGGGTAAGCTTCTTGAAGGTGTCGGGCGTCAGGGTGGAGCGCATTGCTTCCGTACCGAACACGTTGGTGCCGTAGTAATCGGATACCTTGCTGGAGGGAGCTCTCACCACCGCCGCCGGGCGGGCTTGGGCCACTTCCAGGGCTTTGAATCGTAGGGTTGCCATGCAGTGATTTTTTGGGTTTTGGGTAAAATTTCCGGGTCAAATGTAGGACTTGTGCAGACAATTTGATACTGCCCGCCCAAATTTTACCGGTTCTCCGGCTCACCGGGTACTTTCAACGCCACATGAAGTATTTGACAGAGTCGCGGGTTAGTGCCCTCCGTTATCGGACGGGTCGGTGAATGCACCGGAGGGGAAAGGGCAGCCGTCCAACCGAACCAAAGCCAGGCGAGGGGATGGCCGGAAGGGTGCGCCCGGTGCCCCGTGCCAACCGGAACGCAGAACCGGGAGTTCGTTTTGACGGGCGTCGGGGCGAAAAGTCCGGAGTGATCCCGGCTGAGAAATACCGGCTCCCCGGTTCGGCAAGCCACCCGAAAACGGGCACCCTGGGCCCGACGCCCGCCGCGTGCTTACCCCCGACCCGGAAGTACGAAAAGGGTTCTTACTCGGTTTCCATCAACGGGGCTAGCCTGAGAAACGGCCTCTACATTGCCACCGTTACGATGAATAACCGAGTGGTTTCCAAGAAAACCCTCAAGCTGCGGTAAGTGAACCACGGTTCTTATTTTGCGAAAAGGAGCGGTCGACCGCTCCTTTTCGTTTTTAGGCCTACGGAGGGGAAAGCGACGCGGTATTCAACGCTCCCGTGCGTAGGTAGCGGGTCGGGCGGCATTGGGTGATCCGGCGGAAATCTTTCCCGCGTTTCGGACAACGATGTGCATTTTTATATAATTAAACACAACCCATCAACTGCCAAAAACTGGACTGGTACTGCCTCTTATTGCCCAACGTGTGGGATTTCA
>JACMKY010000712.1 GCA_014379925.1 Cytophagales bacterium
AACCTGGCCATTGGGCTCAACTAAGACGGTTTGGTAGCCGTCAATCGCCCCGAAACTGTTCATAAACGGACAAACCGATGTACGATAATGAACAGATGGGTAAGGCGCACCAAGGGGGTAAAACGGGTATCTGATTAAAAAATGTCCAGTAGTCCGTTAACCCGTCGCTGCGGAGCGATTGTCCGTATTCCATCCCCAACGGCTTGCTTCCGGGTCCACCCGGAAGGCCGCGCCTTCGTGCCGGAAAGGGGGTTTTTTGCCGTGAAACGGAAGGAGTATGGCCGGAAATTCCTACCTTTCGGATCGGTTTTTCACGCCCTAAATCCCGCACGGACCCTTCTTTGGAAAATTCAGCCATCATCCAACTGTTCAAGTTAACGGTCAACTTGCTGGAATTGCACGACGAAAATCCCTTCCGGGTCAAGTCGTACCAGAACGCAATTTTCAGCCTCGAGAAGACCGACGCCACCCTGGCGGACCTATCGTCGTCCGAACTGGAGAAGCTGGATGGACTGGGCAAGAGCCTGGCGGCCAAAATCGACGAGATCAACCGGCGGGGCACCTTTGCCGAACTGGACGACCTGCTGATCAAGACACCCGCGGGCGTGATCGAAATGTTTGACATTAAGGGCATCGGACCCAAGAAAATCCGCGTGATCTGGAAGGCACTGGGCATCGACAACCCCCAGGACCTGCTGCAGGCCTGCGAAGAGGACCAGGTCGCCAAACTGAAAGGCTTCGGCGAAAAAACCCAGGCAAGCATCCGCCAATCGTTGCTTTACCACCAGGCCAACGCCGACAAACTCCACTTCGCCCGCGCCGAAGCGATCGCAGCGGCGTTGAAAGGGTACCTGCTGGAAAAGTTCGAACGGGTTTCGGAGAGCGGGCAGGTACGCCGGAAGCTGGAGGTGGTGGATTGCATCCAATTGGTAGTGGGTTGGGACGCCCCCACCGAAGTCACCCGTTGGCTGAATGCGCATCCCTTGCTGCGTCAAAACGGGAAGGAATCGTCGCCTTTCGTCTGGCGGGGCCGTTACGAGGGGTTGTCCATCGCCGTGGAAGTATTTCTGGCGCCGCTTCCCCAATTCACCAGCCGTTTGTTCCTGCATTCCGGCACGCCTTCTCACCTGGCGCACCGCGGGGAGGCGGCCCAGCCAACCCTCCTGAAAACCGCGCTATCGGGCGCATTCGAATCGGAGGAAGCCATTTACCAGCGGGCGGGGTTGCCCTACATCGCGCCGGAGTTGCGGGAGGGTTTGTTTGAATTCGAGTGGGTGAAGACGCACGCGGCGGGTGACCTGGTCACGCTGTCGGATTTGAAGGGCATCCTGCATAACCATTCCACCTACAGCGACGGCAAGCACAGCCTGGAAGAAATGGCCCTCTACTGCCGGGAACTGGGTTTCGAGTACCTGGGCATCAGCGACCACTCCCAATCGGCCTACTACGCCAACGGGCTGCCCGAGGAACGCGTCCGCCAGCAGCACCGCGAGGTGGACGCGTTGAACCAACGCCTGGCCCCGTTCCGCGTCTTCAAGGGCATCGAATCGGACATTCTCAACGACGGTTTGCTCGACTACCCCGACGAGGTGCTGGCCAGCTTCGATTTCGTGGTCGCCTCCATCCATTCCAATTTGAAAATGGACGAGCGGCGGGCTACCCAACGCCTCATCCGGGCGATCGAAAATCCCTACACCACCATCCTGGGGCACCCGACGGGACGCCTGCTGCTGCGCCGCGAAGCGTATCCCATCGACCACCCGGCCGTGATTGACGCCTGCGCCGAACACGGCGTAGTGATCGAAGTGAATGCCAACCCCTGGCGGCTCGACCTGGACTGGCGCTGGTTGCCCTACGCACTGGAGAAGGGCGTGCGGATCAGCATCAACCCCGATGCCCACGAGAAGAGCGGCTACCACGACATGCAGTACGGCGTGGCGGTCGCCCGCAAGGGAGGACTCACCCGGCCGATGACGTTCAACGCGCTGTCGCTGGCGGAAGTGGAGCGATTTTTCTCGGCCAGGAAACTGCGTTGACCAACGGATGCGGTCTTTGAATTTGCTTGGTCGCAACCCAACAACCCGTAACCTGCTAACCTGCAACCCGTAACTTCTAATACCCCACCGCCGTATCGTCCGCGCGCGGGTCGGCCCCGCCTTCCAGCTTGCCGTCTGCGCGCTTCAGGATGGCATCCATGCGCCCGATGGTGCCCTTCAATTCCTCCAGGACTTGCCCGCGTTCCTGCAAGAACCGGACGGTGGCGGGCGAGAAGGCGTTTTGTTCGTAGATCGTCTTGTCGGGGAGCCACTGGTGGTGAAACTTGAGGGCGCTCACGGCCTGCTGCATGGTCATGCCGTGCTCCAGCACGTTGAGGATGGTTTGAAAAACGGAGGTAATGATGGTGGAACCACCCGGGGTGCCCACGACCAGGTACAATTTTCCTTCCTTTTCCACGATGGTGGGCGTCATCGCAGAGAGCATCCGCTTGCCGGGCTGGATGGCGTTGGCTTCCGCCCCCACCAATCCGTAGGCATTGGGCACGCCCGGCTTCGCGCTGAAATCGTCCATCTCGTTGTTGAGCAGGAATCCGGCTCCGCCCACGAATACCCGGCTGCCGTACCCGCCGTTGAGCGTGGTGGTAATGGCCACGGCGTTGCCGTCCCGGTCGACGACCGAGAAGTGCGTGGTTTCCGAACTTTCGTAACCCGGAATGCGACCCCCGCTGATGTTTTTGCTTTCCGAGGCTTTCGCGAACGAGAAGTCCGCCATCCGATTCCGGAGGTAGGTTTTGCTGACCAATTCCGTCACCGGGATTTTCACGAAGTCGGGATCACCGAGGAACTTGGCCCGGTCGGCGTACACGCGCCGTTCGGCTTCGATCATCACCATCACAGTCGAGTCGGCGTTCCATCCCCAGCGGGCCAGTGGATAATTTTCGACCATCTTCAGCAGTTGAATCAGGGCCACTCCCCCGCTGGTGGGCGGCGGCATGGAAATGATTTTGTAGTCTTTGTAGGTGGCCGTGATGGGTTCCCGCCATACGGCCTGGTAACCGTCCAGGTCCGGCTGCGTGATCAGGCCCCCGCCGCGTTGCATTTCTTCGGTGAGCAGCCGGGCCGTTTCGCCCGCGTAGAAACCGGCTCGTTTCCCATCGCGGATCCGCCCCAGGGTTTTCGCCAGGTCTTTTTGGACGAGCGTGTCGCCCTCCAGCCAGTCGGTTGGTTTGATGAGGTAGTTCTTGCCGGGATTCAATCGTTCGAGGTCGGCTTTCACGCGGTTGAGCGCCTGGGCTTCCTTCGCCGTCAAGCGTACGCCGCGGTCGGCCAGTTGGATGGCGGGGGCCAGCAGCGTTTCCCAGGCAAGTTTGCCGAAGCGCCGGTGCGTCTCCACCATGCCGGCTACCGTTCCGGGTACGCCGCTGGCCAAGTGGCCGGTGAAGCTCAGACCAGCAATGACGTTGCCCGTCGAGTCGAGGTACATGTCCCGGAAGGCTTTGGCCGGGGCCTTTTCGCGGAAGTCCAGCGTGTAAGCCCGGCCTGATTGCTCCCGGTAAACCACGAAGCCGCCCCCGCCCAGGTTGCCCGCCGAAGGGTGCACCACTGCCAAGGCAAACTTCACGGCGATGGCCGCGTCGATGGCCGTGCCGCCGGCCTCCAGGATGTCCACGCCCACCCGCGAAGCGACCGGGTGCGCACTGGACACCATGCCGTGATCAGCCACCACGCCCGCCCGGTCCGAGAAGAAAGGCGACAAGTTCCGGCGGGTAGTGTCGTCGTTAAGGAATTGATAGACGCCCTTGCCTTGGGAGACCGTGCGTTTGGTGGGTTGGCAGGACCCGATGGCCAGGAAAGCGACCAGGATGAGGGGTAAACTTTTAGTCATCTCAGATCGAAGAATTTGAGGAGTGCAACGAGCGACCCCGGCAGCGCGATAAACTGCACCAGCCCGGCGGTATAGATCTTACCCGCCAGACTGGTTTCCAACCGGGCGTTGCCGGTGTCAATCTTGGCTTCCAACTTCACCACTTCTTCCTTTATTCGGCCTTCCAGTTCCTTTATCTTACCTTCCAGCTTCATAACTTCTCCCTTTACACTGCCTTCCAGCTTCACAACTTCCCCCTTTACACTGCCTTCCAGCTTCACAACTTCTTCCTTTATGGTGCCTTCCAGCCTTACAATATCTTCCTTACTGGCCAGATGTTTCTCTTTTTCGGTGTATTTCTTGTTGACTTCCTCTTCGATGGGTTGCAATAATCCTTTGGCAAAATCTTCGCTCACCTTTTCACGAGCCAGTTCGTAGAAATCCAGTTTATTCACTTCGTCAAAATTTATGGGTGACCAACCAACGTCAAGTCAAGCAACCAGGGCAACCCGGCGCGCGACCTGAGTGTCGCGATAGGCTTTAATGGCCTGGTTTGAAGGGGAAAGATAAAGTTTTTTCCGCAAAAAGACTACCCGGCGGAAAATGAGAGCAAGGCCGTAACTTGCCGCCCACTTCCCCTTTTCCGCATGATCACGTTTCCCAACGCCAAAATCAACCTCGGCCTGCAGGTTGTCGCCAAGCGCCCCGATGGTTACCACAACCTACGTTCGGTTTTCTATCCCGTGGGTTGGTCAGACGTGCTGGAGATCCTGCCCGCGGCCAACTTGCGATTCGATTCCACGGGCATCGACATTCCGGGGGAAGCGTCGGGTAACCTCTGCCTGAAAGCGTATCACTTGCTCAAAGCAGACTTCGACCTTCCGCCCGTGCACATTCACCTGCACAAAGTCATTCCCGTCGGGGCCGGTCTGGGCGGCGGCTCCTCCGACGGGGCATTCACCCTCTGCATGCTCAACGAACTGCACGCCCTCGGCCTCCGGGCGGAGCAACTGGAAGCGTACGCCCGCCAGCTCGGCAGCGACTGCGCCTTCTTCATCCGCAACCAACCCGTCTACGCCTTCGATAAGGGCGACCACTTTGAAGCCATTAGCTTAAGTCTGAAAGAGCATTTTATCGTGCTGGTCAACCCCGGCATCCCCATCGCCACGGCAGAAGCCTACGCGGGCGTGAAGCCGCAGCTACCCACCTCGGACCTGAAAAGTGCGCTACAAGGCCCCATTGCAACTTGGCGAGAAACGATCAGCAACGACTTCGAGCCCGAACTGATCGTTCAGCACCCCGCCATCGGCGAAATTAAAGAATCGTTGTACCGGCACGGGGCGCAGTACGCCAGCCTGACCGGCTCGGGTTCCACGGTGTACGGGATTTTCGGGCAGGAGAAGGATTTGCGGGATGCTTTTCCGGGCTACGCAACGTGGCAAGGCCCGCTGGGTTAGCTTCGGATTTTACGATTGCCGGACGAGGATTGGGAAGGTTGGATTGCGGGAACTACGCTTCGTGAAATTCCGCGGAGTGCGGATGGCAAATGAGAATTTATGTACAATGATGGGTATGGAACACGAGTTAACCGTTAACCCAAAGCTGTTTCTTGATCCGACGCTGGACGCTTCGAGTTTTACCGTCTACGGAGTGAAAATAGGTGACCATTACTCGCTCATTCCCAAAGACAAAAGAAAAAGATTTAACAATCGGGATTGGTTTATCTGTGAAAATGAATTCAGATTCAAGGTCTGGGATTCCAAGGTTTGCTTGATTAGGGTGTCAGAATTAATTGTAGAAAAAATCGGAATAGCCAACGTGGAACA
>JACMKY010000713.1 GCA_014379925.1 Cytophagales bacterium
ACCAAAGTTCTGAATAAAAATGCGGATTACAAATCCGCCGCTCATTGCGGTCAGGACTGCAACCGCGGCGGCGCCGGGTGGCCGGTGCCAACCGCTCCTGACCAACATTGTTGATACAAATTTCGGTAACAGTCTACTAGTAACCCAAATACGCCATTCCCGAAGAATTCAGCTTTCAATTTTGACCAACAAGATTCCAGAAAGGCGTTGTCGTACCGTTTGTCCTGCCAGACTACGCTACCAACGGGCAACTCAAAATCCAGGCGAGCCACTGGGCGGCTGGCCGCCGCGTTCCTTCGGAAGGTATCCAGGACGCAATGCGGACGAGGCCGAGCGGTTTTAAAGGTTTGCCCGGCCAACACTCAAAAACCCGCATTGCCAACGCAAACTCAATTCAGTAGGAGATCGTTCGATCATCGCTCGGCGTTGGCTTAAAGGTTGGTCCCCAATTTTTTGGGCCAACTCAACTCCATCTGAAGACGTCCAATCTGTTGGTAAAGCGGCCCGGTTTCATCAACCGGCTTTTCTGCTCCCTTTGGTTGATCGAATACTCGGGGAAAACCGCTAAGAACGCCTGCTTCCAGGCATGCAATTGCTGGGGATGCAGTTCGTGCTCGCTGGCGATTTGATTGAGCGTTTTGTTCTGCCGCACCCCCTCTAAGACTACTTTTACTTTAAAGTCAGGTGTAAACTGACGACGGCTTTTTGCTTTCATGGTTGAGTAAGTTGGCAACCATTCCGGGGAACTTAGAGGGTGGCACAAAAAATGGGAACCATTATAGTCCATCGCCAATGTTACTATTCAATTTTATGAGCGTGTGACTTATCTAAAACTGTATCATCAGAAATGAGGTAGCCCTTGGGGCTCAACACAATTTCCTTTTTAAGCTTTTGCCACAGCTGACGAGGTGTAAAACGACTCGTCCTGAGAAAATACTGAACGTTATCGTGGGTCAAACCTTTCTGAAAGAACGCTGCGCAGCAGCCCGGAAAATGGTCCGCTAAGAAAGTACAGGGCAACTCGACATTTTAGTCAACAACGTCGGCGTATTTGTCAACAGCCCCGTCGACGAGGTTGCGCCCGACGAGGTCGCCCTTGCTCACTTGTGGCAAGTGAACACGTGGGGGGTGGCCCAGGCCGTACGCGCTGCGGTGCCGCACCTTCCAGCGGGTGGGCGCATTACCTCCATTGGGTCGGGGTCGAACATTCGCACACCGTTTGCCGGGGCCAGCGATTATGCCGCCACTAAGGGCGCGCTGGCGGCCTACACGCGCGGGTGGGCCCGCGACCTGGCTCCGCGTAACATCACCGTCAATATTATTCAGCCAGGCACCATCGAGACGGACTTAACGCCAACTGACCCCACGGTGCTGGCCACGTTACTTTTCCCGCTAGCTTTGGGCCGATTGGGCACAGCGCAGGAAGTGGGGCAGGTCGTGGCTTTCTTGGCTAGCGAAGCGGCCAGCTACATTACCGGGGCTACGTTGAATGCGGACGGCGGTTGGTCTATTTGAATTGGAAGGGTAGTAGTTACTTACCCATTGAATTTTCGGGCCGCTCCCCACTCGAAAAGGCGATAAAACACGAATTGCAGGATGGGCAGCGTTCGCGCATCGGTGCCAACCCGGTAACTAAATCGCGGATTCTTAGCACGAAGTATTTTCTGCACCACCTCACCGACTGGTTCCGGAGTAGGAGCGGTATCAATTGAACTCGAAAAAAATGACAACGCCTTATTCCGGGCAGGGTCGTAATCGGCAATGCTGGGTTCGGCGTATTCGAAAGCATGAGCCAGATTCGTCTTAAAAAAGCCCGGCTCAACCACCGAAACGTTGATCCCAAACGGTTTGACCTCAAACCGCAGCGATTTAAAGAAGCCCTCCAACGCGTGTTTGGACGCGGCATAATAACTTTGAAAAGGCACACCGATCAGCCCGGCCAATGAACCGATGGTGATGATTTTGCCACTCCGCTGCTGGCGCATCAACGGTAAAACGGCTTTCGTCATATTAACCGTCCCCCAGAAATTGGTCTCAAACTGCTTGCGGGCCAACGCCGGACTGGTTTCTTCGGCACTGCCGTTAATGCCATTGCCCGCGTTATTTATTAACGCGTCAACAACGGTCGTCTTCGCGGATAAGGCCGCAATACAGTCGCGGATAGACGCTTCCGATGTTACATCCAACGCCAAAAGTTCAAAGGGAATGGCTTGATGCTGATCCGGGAAGCGGCTGGTACCAATTACCCTGAAACCACTTTTATGCAGTTGGTTGGCAATTGTCAACCCAATGCCCGAAGTTGCTCCTGTAATCAACACTGTTTGCATAGCCGGTTGCTGGTTGAATTTTCGTTGGTGTACTGCTTATAATTTAGCGTTACGACTATGTCTCGGAGCGAACAATCGGCCTAACGGGAAACCAGCGGTCAGAACAATCGCGAGTTGTCTCAAATTATGAGCCGGGATAAACCGGGTAGTTTTGGGTGTCACTTCACACACGCCCTTCGCAATCAACACCATACCGCCCCCGCCGTTTTCGACGGGAGCCTCCGGCTTACCGGATGATACCGCCTGTGACGGCTCTGGCGGCAGCGATTTTTTGTCCTGCTGGATGCCATTTCCGTAACCACCACCCATACCCAACAGTACCTGTGCCACTGGGATGATAACTTTATCCCCGGACAGGCTCGCCAAAAACATTTTTGACGGAAGCATTTTGGTTCAAACTGGTAACTAACATCTCCGGAAAACGGTGATCGTTCATGCGCTTGTGGGTTAATTGTTCGCTCATTGGTTACTTACTGCGCCCGCACAAATCAGTCGGCCGACTGCTGAACCGGCCCGGAATACGTTTTCACGCAGACGATACGAATGGATTGCGGCACACCCAGGGCCATGTTAGCCAAAGGCTGCTTAACTCGATGCGCCGTTTGGTTTCTTAGCCACCACCTTAATTTCCACAAGCGCATCAGGTAAACCCAGACCCGCCACTCCAATCATGGTACTCGGTACCTGCATCGGGTCCGGGTACACCTCCCGCCCCAGCTTCTGACGAGCCGTAAACGCCGTGTCGATGTCGAGTACGAAGACTACTTCGTCGACCACATCTCCCATGGTCATGTCAAAGCCGACCAGTAATTTCCGAATGTTGGCGTACGTCTGGCGCATCTGCGTTTCCATGTCGCCGACAACCGTGCCGTGCTCGTCGTGCCCTAATTGCCCGGATAGCCACACGGTTCCATCCTGTTTCAGGCCTTGGGCGTAGCCATACTGCGCTTCCCAGGGCATCCCGTGCGCTTGCGTATCTTTCTTTTGCGTCTCCATCTGCTTTACTTTGTTAGTTTGTGCCAATGCCAGCCATGTTTTTCATGGTTGCAGTTTAAAATGTGTGCTGCAGAGTATGAAGTATACAAGGATCTGAAGGTGATGGGCGTCGCAGTTACCCAGTGATGCAGACCCGTTATTATGTCCTACGCGGATTGCGTCGGGCCAGGTTCGGTGGTTCGGATGGTGAGCCGGTCCACGTTCAGTTCGCCGATGCGTAGTTTATGGATGTAGCCCTGCCGGATACGCAGGTTGCCGATGGATAATGCACCAATAGCCAGCGCACCGATGGCCAATGCACCCATTGCTCCGGCTCCCACCGCGAATGCGCCCAGGACGGTTCGGCTGATGACTATTTGTTCGATGGTCCGGCCGTTGACGGGCAACCTGGATAAATTGTTGATTGACATACGCCTGAATTGGTTTGATGTGAGTTATTATTAAAATTTTAACTTACTCTCTTTCAATATATTATACGATTAGCTAGCCGGTTTACACGGCGATAGGGTCGGTGAAAAACTGCCCGTGAAAGCCAAACGGAATGTGTTGCGGCACGGTAGCGCGGGCAATTTCACCGAATGACGGCGCGTCCAGCACCAACAAAAACGAGGTGGCCGATTGGCTGTCGAATACGACCGAGAGGATCACCCCCGCGTCTTCGGCCCGCCCGTCGGGGGCTGGCACGAACACCGGCTCGCCGGGATAACAGCCGTCTTCGTGCCAGACCGACACCGTCCCGTTGGTAAGGTTGACCTTAGTGAGCTGGTTGTAAAAATCGGTCGTGCCGCGCCGAACGCTGGCCGCGTAGACATAGTTATAATCCCCCCGCGTGTGGTAGGTGTCGTAGTGAATGCGGGGTAATTCCACGTTTTCGGTCGTCAACAGTTCGTAGGTGGCCCGCCCGCCGTTCAGGGGTACGCGGTACCGGCGCAGTTCGCCACCGGGAATACCAGCCCCGTCGGCCCGGAGTCGGTCTAAATACCCCGCGTTCACAAATTCATTGTTTGGGTAGGCGATGAGGTCCACGATGAGTTCATCGCCCCGCTCAAAGGCGTTGACGTGGTGAAACGAGAAGAAGGCTTCCGTGGGGGCCTCAACAACCACCTGCCCGCTCACTTTATCGATCACGATAAAGCGTGAACCATCCTCGGGTGTCCACTCAAAATTTTCGATAAACGGCTTGCCGCTCAGGGCCAGCGATACCGAACTCGACAACCGCAGTGCCGACTCGGCCAGGATAACGTAGCGTCCGCTCAGGCCGAAACTGTGGACGTAAGCAGGATGATCAACCTTGATGGTGCTCAGGGAAGTCAACTGCTTGCCGTGCATACTATAAAAGCGGTATTCGTTGGTAATGCCATACTTGGCCGCGTAGGTCAACCCCAAATCCCGCTCCCGGTCATGGTGCGGGTGGGCGGTACTGTTTTGGGCATCGGTACCTTCGTAATCATACACGCCCAGCGTATCGAGCGTTTTGGGGTCGAAGACCATCGCCAGCGGATACTCGGTCAGGGTCACAAAATCAGCCCCAAACTGCGCGATATTGACGTTACCATTACCGCCGTACTCAGGACTGGTGAATATGGATGCCACCCGTTTGAAGAGCGATTTGCAGGGATCGGTCGCAAAGTCGGCATACTTGATCCGGCCCAGCGCGTTGTTTTCGCGGAAGGCGGGCGACTGCAAAAACCGGTTGCGGTACGACACCCGGCCATCAGCAAAGGCGAACCGGTGGAGCATCGCCAGCCCGTCGAACCAGTGGCGGTACGAATCCGGGCCTACTTCAAATTGCGCCGGTCCGGTGCGGAGGAGTGCCCCGTTCAACCAGCCGGGCAGATGTCCCCGCACGGGTAGCTCCTCGATTGTGACTTCGTTGGGCTGGGTCTCCAGCCCGCCTTTGAATAAATTTCCCATGACTGGATAGCAATAAGTTCGCGTAATCACTACTGGTTAAAGAAAAGTCTTTCATCTGGGACCGAATGTTTTCAGAAGGTCAAAACGTACCGGGCAGGATCAATCGGCGTTCAGCCGCGAAGGAAGGCACACTGAAGTAACCCAACCGACTTGGGGATGAAAATCGTTTGTTGACAATCAGCTGAAAAGCGATTCGATCGTGGCCGAACAGCACCTCGGCCAGAATGGGCGGGCTTGGTTTGGCGGATGACAGCGTATCCCGTGCGTTCGCAGACGACAGGCGGAACCAGCATAGACAAATTATGATAAGCTTCACGGGGAGAAGGTTTCAATCGCTTGCTACTCTTCCTCTGTCAATGTCTGCACCCGTTCGGCAGTCTCGTTCTGTGTGATTATCGTCATCCTTTAGTAGCAGAACAAACGTAGTATGTTGCCTGCAAGAAAGGTATGACCACTATCAGCAGGCTATATGATTATTGTCGTTGCCATCACACCGAGTCAGGCGTGTGCGGCTCGGTTGGCTGATCTTGTCCCACGAAGCGGTATCCTGTTTTTGACGAGGTGGCAGATTTTTTGGTAAAGTGAGGTGGTCGGCCAGTTAGGGTTCTCGTTTCCACGGGGCGAAAAATTACGCTGAGCCGGGGAGGCAGCCGGCGCGAACGGGCGGGCGGAGCGGGCCGGTGCTTAGCGTAGGATTATAGCCATTTGCTAAGAGAACCCTTAAAAGAACAACTCAGCCACGTCAGCGGCCACATCGACCAGGCAGGTAGACGTAGGGAGAGGGCGTATTTCGATCCAATCAAGACATTCGCGTTCATCTATCCGCGTCGCCCAAAACCGGTCGTTCGTCCAGCCGCGACAGTCGAGAACGCTTCCGCCCGATCGCGTTACGGTGGTGGCAAAGGCGCGCGAAGTCCGCCTCGGATTAGCGAGGCGAATGCTTCAGCCGCTTGCTTCTCGCTGCAATGACCACCGAGCATCATAACCGAGAGCGCTTCGCCCGCCCCGACAAGCCCGACACAGCGCCGTTGTAGGTCAGCGGGTAGCAGCGGGCTGTGCGGCGCTAGCGCCGATACGAACAGTTGGACGTACCCCTCTAGCAGCGCTTGGTGCACCGCGCCCATTTCTTCGCTGCCCGACAGCGCCGCGCCCACCGCGTGCCATTCGCCACTTGTATCCGCGGAACAGTGAATATAGGCGCTCGCGAGGACGTCGGCCGTGTCCCCTAGGTTTTGTTGAACGCTCCTCAGGGCCTCACGCAGCGCATTCACCTGTTCCCGGTCGAGCGACTTGTAGAGTTCGGTCAACAGTCCCGACCGGGTGCCGAAGTGTTCGTACGCGATGGGCTTAGAGACGCCGGCACGAGTGGCCAGGTGGCCAAGTGTTAGTCGATTGGCCCCTTCCTCACGGATAATGACGAGTGCCATATCGAGTAACTGGCGCCGTCGGTCCGCCTTCGAGAGCCGGCTAGGAACCGCCTTAGGCGCTTTCGATTCCGAAGGGTGCTGCATAATCTGGATTTTTCTCAAGTAATACCTATCATCAGTAACCTACTATTGGTAACTTACTTATGGTAACTTACGTATGGTAAGTTATATTTGCCAAAAATAAACAGCATTGCGATGACATTAGCTCCCATTCTCCTAGTCGGCGGCTCCGGCATTGTCGGCCGCCACACCGCCCAGTATCTTCGGGCCACCAGTCCCGATGTTCCGCTGCTGATTGGCGGCCGCAACCTTGCCAAGGCCAAAGAGGTCGCCGCGGAGATAGGAAACGCCGAAGGCGTAGCGCTCAATCTCGCAGCCGATGACCTTGGCCTCGGCGAGCACCCAGTCAGTGCCGTCGCCGTCTTTTTTACGGACGACAGGATTGCCGGGCTCCATTTTGCTCAGGCCCGCGGCGTGCCTCACCTCAGCATTTCTCCGGGCATCATCGAGATGGGCCCCGAAGTAGCGGCCTACATCCACGCCCCGCATGCCGCGCCGGTGGTCCTCGGCACGGAATGGCTGGTAGGCGCCACGACAGTCCCCACGCTCGAGTTCGCCAAGGCGTTCGGCCGGGTCCACGCCATCGCCATCGGCGCCTTACTTGATGAGCAGGATGCGGCCGGTCCGGCGGCGGCTGCCGACCTAGAGCGCCAAACGAAGACCATGCCCGCGGCGCTTACTCGTCGCGACGGCGCCTACACCTGGCGCGTGGGCGACGAGGCCAAAGCCACGTTTCGCGCCGTTGACGGCACGGAGCTGGAGGCCTCCGCTTTCTCGGTCTATGACGTCCTCGGCCTGGCAACTGCGACCGGCGCGCCGAACATGCAATTCAATCTCGCGATTGGGGTAAGCTCCACCCGCCGCCGCGGCGAGCCGATGTCGACCGAAATCGTCATCGAACTTGCCGGGGAGGACCCGGCGGGCCAGCCGCTGCGCACCCGTCATGCGGTGGTTCATCCGGAGGGGCAGATGCCGTTGACGGGCCTCGGCGTCGCTATGGTTCTTGAACGGCTCCTCGGACTTGACGGCAACCCGGCGGTCCCGGCTGGGCTTTATTTCCCCTACCAGCTGCTCAATCCCACCAACTACTTCGCCCGCCTTAAGCAGATTGGCGGAATGGTGCTGACGCTGGAGGTGCTGTGATGCGGGACAACCCCGCCTCGCTCATCAGCGCCCCGGATGATGCGCTGGCAATCGAGCTCACTCCCATCGAAACCTATCAAAAAGAGAACCAACGTAACTCTTGAATCCTCCATCCGGGCCGGCGGCCTCGCGGCCGCGATTGCTCTCCTTCGCGCAGGTGCGGACGTGAACCGATCCGGTGCCGAAGGGCTTACGCCCCCAATGATTGCCGCCGGCCTTGGCCAGCCGCAGATGGTGGAACTCCTGCTGACGGCCGGCGCGCAGGTGCTCGCGGTCGAGCCACGCCTGGGGGCCACGGCGCTGCACAAAGCGGCGCAGTCGGGCAACGCCGACGTCATCAGGCTGCTCCTTGACCACCAGGCATTCATCGACCAGCAGTCTGCCATCCTCGGGAACACGCCGCTGATAGATGCGGTCTTGCACAAGCACGAGGAAGTGGTTCGACTGCTCCTGAAACGCGGTGCCAGGACGACTATCCGAAACCACTGGCAGCAGACGGCGCTTGACCTCGCGCAGCACGATGGCCTCGACGCCATTGCGCGCTTAATCAAGGCGCGAAACGAAACGGACGCCGAGCAGGTCCGCGCCCTGACCCTGCTAGCGGCGGTCAAGGCGGGCGACAT
>JACMKY010000090.1 GCA_014379925.1 Cytophagales bacterium
ACGGGGGCACCTATACCGAACCGTACTTCCTGACGCGCATCGAAGACAAGAACGGCAACGTGCTCCAGGAATTCCCGGTCCGGACCTACGAGGCAATCAGCGAAGAAACTGCTTACCTGATGGTGCACATGCTCCGGGGTTCAGTTCAGGAACGCGGCGGAACGTCGATGAAACTTCACAGCTACGCTTTCGGCAGGAAGGCGGAATTCGGGGGGAAAACCGGCACCACGCAGGATTACGCCGACGGCTGGTTCATTGGCATTACGCCCGGCCTGGTATCGGGCTTGTGGGTGGGGGGCGACGAGCCGAGCATCCACTTCAAGAACGGCTTCTACGGCCAGGGAGGCCGGGTAGCCTTGCCCGCCTGGGGAGCGTACATGGACAAGGTGTACGCCGATGCGTCGCTGGAGATTGAAAAAGGCAGCTTCAAGCGACCGTCCAACCTGTCGGTTGAGCTCGACTGCCAGATTTACCGCGATGCCGCCCACGGGTTGGATTCCCTCGACTACCGCCCGCCCACGGCGGACTCCCTCAAGAAAGCGGGGATGCTCTGACCGCTGATTGACCGCTGATTGCGCTGATTAAGTGATTTCGCTGATTAGATGATTGCATCGGTGAAAAAAGGGGAAAAGAAAAATTGAGTGATGCGTTCAATCATTGAATCTTTCCATCAGTGCAATCAGCGGTCCTGACCAGCGCTCAATCATCTAATCAGCGAAATCACTTAATCAGCGCAATCAGCGGTCAATCAGCGCAATCAGCGGTCCCTGGTTCAGATTAATTGTATGCCTACCTCCTCCCACATCCAGCCCCAGTTGGCCACCTTGCCGGATCAGCCGGGCGTGTACCGGTACTACGATCAGGAAGGAGAACTGCTGTACGTGGGCAAAGCCAAAAGCCTGAAAAACCGCGTTAGCAGCTACTTCACTAAGCTCAATCCCAGCGACAGCAAAACGCGGCGGCTGGTGGCCCAGATCCACCGGATCGAGTACACGATCGTCAACACCGAACTGGACGCGCTGCTGCTGGAAAACAGCCTCATCAAGCAACACCAGCCGAAGTACAACATCCTGCTCAAGGACGACAAGACGTATCCCTACATCTGCATTCCTTACGAACCCATTCCCCGGGTGATCACCACCCGCCTGCTGGACCGCGCGCAGGGTACCTTCTACGGTCCCTACGCCAGCGTGCGGGCGATGAACGCGGTGCTGGAGGTGATCCGGCAGTTGTACTCGATTCGTACCTGCAACTTGCAGCTCACCGACCGGAACGTGGAGGAACGCAAATTCAAGGTGTGCCTTGAATACCACCTTGGCAACTGCAAAGGACCTTGCGAGGGGCTGGTGTCCCGGGAGGCGTACGAAAAGGACGTCGAGCAGATTCACCACATTCTGAAGGGGAACCTGGGCATCCCGCAGCACTACTTTCGCACCAGGATGCAGGAAGCCGCCCAGCAGTTGTCTTTTGAACTGGCGCAACAATACAAGCAAAAATTAGAGTTGCTGGAGAAATTTCAGAGCAAGTCGCTGATCGTCAATCCCAAGATCACCGATGCCGACGTCTTCACCATTGTTTCGGACGAGGGAGCCGCCTACGTCAATTACCTCCGCATCGTGAATGGTACCATCAACCAAACCAAGACGGTGGAGGTGAAGAAAAAACTCGACGAAGCGGATGCCGACCTGCTGGCCATGGTCATCGTTGACCTTCGCAACGAGTTGAACAGCACCGCCAAGGAAATCATTACCAACGTGCCACTGGAAGCGGATTTGCAGGCGGTCAACCACGTGCCCCAGATCGGTGACAAGAAGAAACTAGTGGACCTGTCGCTGAAGAACGTGCTGTTCTACAAGAAGGAAAAGGCGGAAAAAGCCAGCCTGCTGGCCGGTGAACCGCGCGAAGAGCGGGTGCTCCGTCAACTGCAACAGGATTTGCGACTGCCCAGCCTGCCGCGCCACATCGAGTGCTTCGACAACTCAAACATCCAGGGCACCAATCCCGTGGCGGCGATGGTGAGCTTCAAGAACGGCAAACCCGCCAAGAAGGATTACCGACATTTTCACATCAAAACGGTGATCGGCCCCAACGATTTCGCTTCGATGCACGAGGTAGTGACCCGGCGCTACGCCCGCTTGCTGGAGGAAGGCGGCAACCTGCCCGACCTCATCATCATCGACGGGGGCAAGGGCCAGCTGCACGCCGCCTGCGACGCGCTGAAGGAGCTGAACCTGTACGGCCAGATTCCCATTGTCGGCATCGCCAAACGCCTCGAAGAACTGTATTTTCCCGAGGATGCCTTCCCCCTCTACATTGACAAGAAATCCGAATCGCTCAAGCTGATTCAGCGCGCCCGCGACGAGGCCCACCGCTTCGGCATTACGTTCCACCGCGACCTGCGCAGCAAAAACAGCCTGGGCAGCCAGTTGAACGCCATCGATGGCGTGGGAGACGCCACGGTTACCAAACTGCTGGGTCATTTCAAAACGATCAGCAACGTCAAAAAGGCCGATTGGGAAGAACTGGTTAAAGTAGTGGGCAAGGACAAAGCGGAAAAGGTCAAGCAGGCACTCGGTTAGGCAATTAACCGCTGGGGGCCAGCAAGAGATGGGTTAAAACGAAACGAATAGATGGGTTGTTCGTACCCAAAAGGTTCTTCAGCACGGAGAATGGAACGAACAGCTACCCGTGTGTTCGTACGCGAAAGGGTGCCCTAACCCCGTTCTTTGGCACGGGAAAAAAAGCCACGTACATTGGGCTTCAGCCCTCAACTTTGCGTACTGGATACGACGAATTGACGACGCGTTACGGATTAGAAAGTCAAGGCTAAAGCCAATTTGCTCCTCGTCTTTCCACGGCATGAATGCCGTGGTTAGTGCATCAAATCGGTGTTCCACTCCGGTTGGCGCTCGTCTTGGCATGACAAACAAAAAGGGAATGCGTGATGCATTCCCTTTTCACTGATTGACCGCTGACAACGACGGCGGACCTTGGAATTCCCGTAGCTCGCGTTCGGATTACTTGTAACTTACAATCAGGCAGCTTAGTAAGCTACAGCCTGCAACCTAGAACTCCCACAGGTTGTGTTCGAATTCCATCAGTTGTTGTTCCAACTGTTCGGAAGCCAGCAATCCCTGGCGACCCCCTTCGTAGATATCCGACAGGAATGCATCGTCCGCGTTGGATACTTTGATGATCCGGGCGTGGTGCAGGCGCAGGTCGAAGGCATCGGCCAGGTTCTTGTGTTCGCGGTTATTTTGCGTATTGAAATAGATGGCCTTCGGATCGTTGCGGAAGATCTTCACCAGATCCTTGTACTTGAAGGAAGCCACCGCTTTATCCAAACCCGACTCAAACTTCTCACCGGGAATGACAATAGTGATGCTCTGGATGTCCCAGTATTGCCGCGACCTTTGTTTATCGAAGATAAGGTCCTCTTTGATCTCCAGCGTTTTCAGTTCCTGCGGGAGAAACTCGTAACCTACCGCGGCCACTGGGGCACCAGGAGCACTACCGGTGGGGGTACTCCAGGCGTCTTCGGTCGCCGCAACGGCCTTTTCCGTGGCATCCAGTTCCGGAGCAGCGGTGGGTGTCTTCAGGTTTTCATTGAATTTCTCCAGCGTCATTTTCTCCGTCAACGAGTCTTTGGTGTAGGGCTGCAACAAGCCCGCCTTCGCGGCATTGATGATGACCCGGGTAATCTCCGAATTGAGCGCAAAGAAGGGTTTGTTCTGCTTTTCGTTCAGGTCCATTCGCCGCCACACCGTACGCTTGAACATAATGTCCGACTCGTGGATGGGACGCACCGAGTTGGGGTTGTAGCCCCGGCTATTGTCTTCCTGCGCCAACGCACCCGCGAAAGAACCAGCCGCCAGCAGCGCGCCGAATGACAACACCTTGCCTAAATTTTTCATGTCTTTGTAATGGATTAGCCCCCGATGGATGAACGTTGGTAGAAACAAAACCGAAGCCGCTAAGCAAATTCTCCGTTACTGGTTTCAGCAGAGAATCTGCCTAGCGGGAAAGCTACTTAATTAAGGTTAATTGTTTTAATAACGCTGGGAATTTTCACGGTTTCAACGTCATTCTTGAAGTTCTGGCGCTTTACTTCCTTGATCTCGATCACCAGCCGGTCACCGGGCTTGGCCTGAGCAATCAAACTGGCGGTCGAAATCTGCTCATTGCTGAAGCTGATCGGACCCGCCACGGGACGCGAACCACGGGCCAGGGTTACTTCCCAGGTAAACACCCGGTACCGGGCGTCTTTGGGCAGGAAGTTCTTGAAGCTTTCGTCCGCAATGGCTTTCACCGTCAATTCCCGCGGACCCGGCGCGGGCATGCCCTGCTTTTCGGGGATGGGCCGTCCGCCCGAGTAAATTTCTATCGTGGGTTTGGGAATGTTCCGCACCTTAAACGTTTCCACGCCGAGCGGGTTGCCGCCGCTGCTCACGTTGATGCGTACCTCGGTGGAACTCGGAACAACCGTGAGCTTGCCTTTTTCAGCCCCTTTGATGTAGGTACCACCCGACACGGTGAAGGAAGGATCGTAGGTAGAAGCCAGCGCCGGAACCTGGATGTTCAACTCGTTGCCGCAGTTGAGGTACAGCGCCTGCACCGCCGCCGCCTGCACCTGGATGACGGGTTTGGCGACGATGAACTCCTGTTCTACGTTAAACGTAGTGTCGCGGCCCGTGGAAGGATTGCGGAAAGAAATGCTTCCCTTCCAGGTTTGCTTGGAGTTGCCGTCTTTGTCGTAGTTGCCGGCGCGGGCCACGAAGTCCACGTTGCCCCTGCCCTGGGCGTCCACCGGC
>JACMKY010000714.1 GCA_014379925.1 Cytophagales bacterium
CCTCTACGCCCGCGAGATATACAACCTGGTGCTCAACAACGCGAAGCTGGTGGTACTGAGCGCCTGCGAAACGGGCAACGGGCAACTGGTGCGCGGGGAAGGCGTGATGAGTTTGGCGCGGGCCTTCGCCTACGCGGGCTGCCCCAACATCGTGACCACGCTCTGGAAAGCCGACGACCAGTCCACCGCCGACATCACGGCGCGGATGCACGCCTACCTGCGGGCGGGGGAGACCAAGGACGAAGCGCTCCGCCGGGCCAAACTCGACTACCGGCGCGAGCAGACCGATCCCCGCCGGCAGTCGCCGCTCTACTGGGCCAACTTCGTCTTCATCGGCGATGCCGTGCCGCTCCGGGCGCGCCCCTCCTGGGAAGGATGGGCACTGGGCGGCCTGTCATTGGCGGCGCTGCTGGGCTGGGAATACCGTCGGCGGAGTCGCCAAAGATCGTATTGACAATGTGAACGGGAATTCGTAAGTTGGGACCCGTTCGGGAAAGCCCTCCGGATCAACGCCGGATCAACGCAAGGTGCGGCAGGTTTCCTTTCCTTCCTTCATCGACCCCATGACATTCCGAAAAGTACGATTTCCGCTGCTGGCTTTCTTGTTGGTCTGGTCGTCCGAACTGCTGGCTCAGACCGCCGGCCCGGGTGCCGAAGCGCCCTCCGACTGGCTGATCTTCCTGGGCCGTTTCCACCCCCTGCTGGTTCACTTGCCCATTGGTTTTTTGCTGGTCGCCTTCCTGATGGAAGTGTTCTCGCGCTTCCGGCGTTACGAAGGACTGCAACCGGCCACGTCCTTCGTACTCCTGCTGGGGGCCGTCAGCGCGGTGGCAACGACGGTGCTGGGCTACTTTCTTTCCCTGGGCGGGGGCTACGACGAAGACACCCTTTTCTGGCACCAGTGGTTGGGCATCGGCGTGGCGGTGGCGGCCGTGCTGGCCTACGCCCTGAAAGCCAAACTGCTACCCAGGCTGGGTTCCTTCAACACCCGCGTCTACCTGCCCGTGTTTTCCGTGGCCATCCTGGCCCTGATGGCGGCCGGGCACTACGGCGGCTCGCTCACCCACGGCTCGGATTACCTCACCCAGCACATGCCCCCGACCCTGCGAAAAGTGGCGGGCCTGCCCCCGCCCCCGGTTCGGGTGGTTTCCAAGCCCATCACCAACGTGCAGGAGGCCGTGGTCTACGCCGACATCATCCACCCGATTCTGGAAAGTCGCTGCGTCAATTGCCACAACGCCAACAAGCAGAAGGGCAACCTGCGGATGGACAACCCCGAAGAGTTGATCAAGGGAGGAAAACACGGCAAGGTATTCGTCAGCGGTGACCCGGCCAAGAGCAAGCTGTTTCAGTCCCTGCTGCTGCCCGAAGAAGACGAACAGCACATGCCGCCGAAAGGCAAGACGCCCCTGACCGGCGAGCAGATCGCCTTGATTCACTGGTGGATCGAAACGGGTGCCTCGTTCGACAAAAAGGTGGGTCAGGTGCAGGCCTCGCCCGACGCCCAGAAAGCACTGGCCGGGCTGGGCGCTGCTCAGACCGAGCCGGGTGCGCCCACCGGCGTGCTGGCCCAAAAGGTGCCGGCAGCGGACCCCAAGGCCGTGGCCCAACTCCAAAAACTGGGTTTCCAAACTGCCCCCATTGCCCAGGACAACCATTTTTTGCAAGCCCGGTTCACCCGTTCCTCGGATACGCTGAACGCGAAACGACTACAAGGGCTCCTGCCCCTTGCCAAACAAATCACTTGGCTCGATCTGAGCAACGTCGGGCAAATTGACGGAAACCTGAAGGGACTGGAGAAATTGACCAACCTCACCCGGCTTCACCTGGAACGGTCGGGCATCACGGATGCGGACTTGTCGCCGGTGAAGGAGCTGACCAACCTCGAATACCTGAACCTCTACGGCACGGGCATTACCGACGGGGGCTTGCAGCACCTGGCCGCGCTCAAAAACCTGAAGGCGCTTTACCTCTGGGAAACCAAGGTGAGCGAATCGGGCATCCAGCGCCTGCAACAGCAAATTCCCCGGCTGAAGATCGACGTGGGCGTCAGTCCGGCCGCTGATTCACTCACTGCCTCGGTGAAGGCGCCGCCCGCCAAGGCAGGAGCGAAAAAATCGAATCCATGAGGCGGCGTACGATGCGCCGCCAAATCAATTGCCTAACCGAAAAACCGATGCTCACCCGTCGTCAACTGCTCAAACGCTCGGCGGCCCTGGTGGGGGCCGGTGCCCTTCACGGGTTCAACGTCCAGTGCCTGTTTGCCGGCGACCAGCCACGCTTCCGCATCGGGGCGTGCGACTGGTCCATCGAGCGCCGCAACAAAGTGGAGGCGATGGAAATGGCCAAGCAGATCGGTCTGGA
>JACMKY010000715.1 GCA_014379925.1 Cytophagales bacterium
ACCTAATCACTCAATACACCTACTGCCAACTGCCAACTGCCTACTGCCAACTGCCAACTGCCTACTGCCAACTGCCCACTGCCCACTGCCCACTGCCTCACCCATGATCAACAAAGTAGTTGCCGACGCGGACGCGGCCCTTTTTGACATCCCCGACCACGCCATCCTCATGCTCGGCGGATTCGGTTTGTGCGGTATTCCCGAGAACTGCATCGCCGCCTTGCTGAAAAAGGGCACCCGGGGCCTCACCTGCATCTCCAACAACGCCGGGGTGGATGGTTTCGGCATCGGCTTGTTGCTGGCCACCCGCCAGGTGAAGAAAATGGTTTCCTCGTACGTGGGCGAAAACGCGGAGTTTGAGCGTCAGTTGCTGTCGGGCGAACTGGCGGTGGAGTTGATTCCGCAGGGCACGCTGGCGGAACGCATCCGGGCGGGTGGCGCGGGTATCCCGGCTTTCTACACCCCGGCGGGCGTGGGCACCGAAGTAGCCGAAGGCAAGGAAACCCGGGCGTTCGACGGCAAGTCGTATTTGATGGAGCACTGGCTCCGGGCCGATTTCGCCCTGGTGAAAGCCTGGAAGGGCGATACCGCCGGCAACCTGGTCTACCGGGCAACGGCCCGCAACTTCAATCCCATGATGGCGACCGCCGGCAAGGTCACCGTAGCCGAAGTGGAGGAACTGGTGGCGGTGGGCGAACTGGATCCCAATCAGGTGCATACGCCGGGCATTTACGTGCAACGGATCTTCCAGGGAAAAAACTACGAAAAGCGAATCGAACAGCGGACGGTGCGGCACACGGGGAATGATTGATGACGAATGATTGATGCGCGGAGCAACGTATCCCATTGCACATTTATACATCAGAAAACGCCCTTTATCGTTGGCCAAGATAATTGATAATTGTGGTTCGTAGTTCGACAAGCTCGCTATCGCTCACCATGACCATTGATAATTGATTACGGAAACCAGTACAGCAGAAACACCACCCCGCCGCACAGGAGGCCCGCGTAGAAGCGGCTGTCGGTGACCAACTCCCGGAAAGAGTCCCTCCTCACTCCCGCGATGAACAACCCCGCCGTGCCCACGCTTCCCACCCAGCCCGCCGCTTGGTTGGAAAGCACCGACTGTCGGACGGCCAATACCAGCAAAGCCTGCAACGCCCCGAAAATCAAAAAGGAACGCCAGGGCAACGCGGGGGCCAACGTGTCTTCAATGATTTCCCGGTTCCGATCGGGCCACCGCCGGCTGACCAGGGCGTGGACGCCCAGCGTGAACAGGGCCGTTCCGAAGACGCGGTGCATAAAGTTGAGCTTGGCTCCGAACACCGCCGCGATGCTGGGAATCGCCCCCAGGTACGCGTTGTAGAACGCCTCGAAGCCGAAAGCAAACAGCGGTGCCGCCAACAACGCCGCCACCGCTCCCCGCGAAGAAGCCTTTCGCCACCAGATGCCCAGCGCGAACGCCACCACAATGCCCTGCGTGAAATACGACCCCCGGTTGGACACGCTCAGAAAAAAGTTGCCCCCGGAGCCCGGGTCGTAAGTGAGCAAGGCCAGCAACGCGGTGACGACGACAATAATGCCGATGGTAATCCGCCCCGCCCGCACCACTTGCTGGTCCGTCGCTCGTGGCCGGAGGTATTTCTTGTACACGTCCACGCTCACCAATGTGGTGGCCCCGTTCATCATCGAGTCGATGGACGAAAACGTGGCGATGCACAATCCCGCCAGAATGAACCCGATCAGGCCGTAGCCCCGGGGCACTACGGTGGCAATCAGCTGCAGGAAGGCGTCGTCCGGGGCCACGTTCAGGCCCCCGAAGCGCGCCCGGAACAGGTGCGCCGCCGCGATGCCGCACGTGACGGAAAACAGCGGAATGAGCAGTTTCAGGAAGGAAGCGGCGACGATGCCCATCTTGGCCTCGTTGTCGCTGGTAGCGGCCAACGTCCGTTGCACCAGGTACTGGTTGTTGCAGTAGTAGAAAAAGTGCAGGATCAGCAGGCCCGTCAGTACGCCCGACCAGGGCAGGTCGGGATGGTTGGTGGGCAGGTACAAGTGCATTTTCTGCAAGTCGGGGGGGGCATTCGCTTCCAGGCGCAACAGGCCGCCCAGGCCGCCGATCTCGGGCTGGGAAAACGTGAGGAAAGCCACGATCAAACCCGCCGCCAGCATCATCACCGACTGGAGGTTGTCGGTGGCCACGATGGAGTTGAGCCCGCCGAACATCGTGTAGCTACAGGTGACCAACGCCATCAGAAAAATGGCCGGTCCGTAGGCGATCTCGAGCGGGGTATTGAGCAGCAGAAACCGCAGCGTGCGCCCGCCGATGTAGAAGCCCGCCACCAACTGCACCACAATCAGGGTAATCATCAGGATCGTGTAGAGCAGCCGGGCGGTTTCGTCGTAGCGGTATTCGAGGTACTGCGAAAGGGTAAACACCCGCAGCTTGCGGTACACCGGCAGGAATACGTAGCACAGCAGCAAGGCACCCACCGGCGCCAGGATTTCGTAGTGGCTCTGGGCCAGCCCCACCGAAAAGCCAATGCCCAGCATCCCGATGAGGTGGAACGAGTTGACGTTGGTGCCGAAGATCGAACCTGCCACCTGCCACCACCGCAGCGAACGCCCCGCCAGAAAATAGTCTTCCGAATTGTCCTTCTTCCCGAACAGGATTCCGGTCAGGGGCATCAACGCCACGAAAAAGAGCAGCACGGCGACGTCGAGGGTGGACAGGGAGGTGAGCACGGGGGAAGGGGTTTTGAATATCGAACTGAAGAACGAGGAACTCCGAATTTCGAAGTAAGAGAAAAGAAGTGAAAGAGAGAATCACCACTTCGACATTGGAAATTCCTTGTTCGATATTCGACATTCAAATTTTTACTTCAAACCGCCTCACCGCATCAGCTCATCGAAGGTAACCGAGAGGTAGTACAACCCGCCCACCCGGGGCAGTCCGTAGCCCTGCGCGTAGTAGTGGTTGAAGAGGTTGGAGCCGCCCAGTTTCACGACTGATTTGAGGGCGGTTAAGCGGTAGGAAACCTGGGCATCCACGGTCTGGAAGGCGGGCACCCAGGCGTCGCCGCTGAAGCCCTGCTCCCACCAGGTGCGGTCCTGCCAGCGCCAGGTCAGGCTGAAGCCGGTGTTTTTGGCAATCCGCCCGTTGCCCAGGGTGACGTTGGCGCGGTTTTCCGGTGAGTTGAAGAAACTGCGCCCTACCCGGTAGGCGTCGGGTTCGGCGAGTTTGACACCGTCTCCGTTCCTGCCCACCTGGTAGGCGTAGTTGGCACTTAGCTTGAAGCTGCGCGGCAGGCCGTATTCCACGCCCACGCCCATCCCTTCCACCAGCGTTTCGTCCGCCTTGTTGAGGTTGATCTGGTAGCGGGTGGACGTTTGCGGCTCCAGCAGTTCGGCCGGACGCCCGTTTCTGGGCTGAATGTAGTTCTGGTTGGCGATGAAGTCCGAATAATTGCTGCGGAAATAATACGCGTCCACGAACAGGCGGTCGAACAACCGGGACTTGTAGCCCACTTCCCAGGCGGCGATCTTCTCGGTCTGAATAATCTGGGGCGCGTATTGCACCAGTACGTTCGGGTCCCCGGTCTCCCGGTAGCGGAGTACCGAGCCCTCCGTGTAGGCCGGATTGGCGTACAGGTTGGCCCTTTCGGCGATCAATTCGGTGCCGCCCAGTTCACTCAGGCCGGTGGGATTCAGGTTGAAGGCAAACAGGTTGCCGGGCGAAGGATTGCGGAAAGCCATCTGGTAGGAAGCCCGCAGGTTGTGCTCCTTGGCGGTGACGACCACCGACCCGCGCGGGGTAAAGCCGCCTTCCAGGTACTCGTTTTTGTCGTAGCGGGAGGCAAAGGTCGGGCGGATGCTGAAATTTTCCGAAAACGAGAACGTCCGGGCCAGTTGGGCGTAGGCCCCGTATTCCTGCACCGTGTATTCCGAGTTGTCGGCCCGCAGCGGAAACAGCGTGCGTTGCGATTCCAAGTCATACTTCCGGAAGTGTCCGCCGACGATCAGGTCCAGAAACCGGATTTGGTTCTTGAAATTGTACATGCCTTCCGCGTGCCACATATCCGAATTCTCCAACTGGCGCGCCCCGCCGTTGGTGACCAGCGCGTCCGCCGACGCTTCCCGGGCCCGGTTGAAGCCTTCGCTGCCGGGCGCCAGCCGGTTGCGGTCGGCGTAGGCCCGGGCCGCC
>JACMKY010000716.1 GCA_014379925.1 Cytophagales bacterium
GCCCCCCACCCCCAACGAACCACCACTCCTCACCGGCGCGGAGCAACTGCCGCTTTACCTGCCCGATTTACGGGGTAAGCGCGTGGCGATGGTGGTCAATCATACGTCGCTGGTGGGGAATACCCACCTGGTGGATACGTTGCTAAGGCTCGGCGTGAAGGTGAACAAAATCTTCGCGCCCGAGCACGGTTTCCGGGGCGACGCGGCCAACGGCGAGCACGTGGCCAACGGCGTGGACATCCGCAGCCAACTGCCCATCGTTTCGCTCTACGGTAGCAACCGAAAACCCCGGTCCGACCAACTGACCGACGTGGACGCGGTGATTTTTGACATCCAGGACGTGGGAACTCGCTTCTTTACTTACATCGGCACGATGCACTACGTGATGGAAGCCTGCGCCGAAAACGGGAAACGCCTGATCGTGCTCGACCGCCCCAATCCCAACGGCGACTACGTGGACGGACCGGTGCTCGATACGTCGCTGCGGTCCTTCATCGGCATGCATCCCGTGCCGATCGTGCACGGCCTGACGGTGGGCGAAATGGCGATGATGATCAACGGGGAGAAATGGCTGGCGGGCGGGCGGCAGTGCGCGCTCAAAGTAATAAAGAACGCCCACTACACGCACCAGACGCCCTACCTGGTAACGCAGCGGCCCTCGCCCAACTTGCCCAACGCCCTGGCCGTCCGGCTTTACCCATCCCTTTGCTTGTTCGAAGGGACTACCATCAGCGTAGGCCGGGGGACGGACTTGCCTTTCCTGGTGATCGGAGCGCCCGACCCCCGCTACGGTTCGTACGCATTTACTCCCCGGAGCCGCTCGGAATCCAAGTATCCGCCGCACGAAAACCAACGGTGCTACGGCCTGAACCTGAGTGCCGGGACGGCACCCGAATCCATTGCTGGCACCGCTTCTTCCCTGCGGAGGCCGGTGGAAGATTCCCTCTTTCGCTTCCTGGGGAACAAAAAGTTGACATTATCCTACTTGCTCGATTTTTACCAAAAAACGCCGGATAAGCCGGCCTTCTTCAACGCCAATAATTTTTTCGACATGCTGGCGGGGACCAGGCGGCTACGCCAGCAAATCCAGTCGGGAATGACGGAAGCCCAGATCCGCGACACCTGGCAGGCGGACTTGGGCGTTTACCGGCGGTTGCGCGCCAACTACTTGCTTTACCCGGATTGAAAATTGGTGTACCGCGCCCCGGCCCGGGGCGTTTTCGACTCCGGCGCTCCCGCCGTCAGGAGCGATCCGGCCGGCGTTTGGTTGAAAATCGCCTAAAACGTACATGGGCAAGCAATTTCCCCCTACTGTACCTGGCTTGAGGTACCCCAAGGATTGATTAATATCGTACCGTTGTCCAATCTTTGTTACTCGGCCGCCCCCGGACGTTACGGCCGAAAATCCTCCTATGACCTTCTCCCGCGAAAGTAAGACCATCCGCATTTTGCTCATTGAGAAGGGCTTGCCGGAAGTGGAGCTGATTGGACAAAAGCTGCAGGCCAGCTATACGCACCTGTTCGAGGCGCATTACGCCACCGACGCGGTAGAAGCCCTGGCGGAGATGGTCACCGAACGGTTTGACTGCGTGCTGATGAGTAGCACGTCCGGCTACGTCGAAAAGACGAATCTGCTCATGACCCTGCAGCAGGAGTACCCGGACTTTGAGATTCCGGTGATTGAACTGAATTACCAGAAAGACCAGCTCACGGCCCGCATCTGCAAGGCCGAGGGCACCGACATTCTCGTGCAATCCCATCCCGACAACCTCCAGAAAATCGTCAAGGATGCCCTGAAGCGGAAATACCGCGCCGAAACCCTTCCCCAATTGCGCATCCAGTACCGGGAAGCCCAGCGAAACCTGCAGAACCGCGAAAGGCAGATCCAGCGGCTCAAGCTGGCCATTGAAAAAGGCAAGGAACAGAACCGGCTGCACGAACAGGCGTTGAAGGAAACCCTCCGGCGGCTCTCCTTCCACTTCGAGAACACCCCGCTGGCCGTCATTGAATGGGACGCGGAATTCAAGGTTCGCCGCTGGTCGAAAGAAGCCGAAAATCTGTTCGGGTGGCCGGCCCGGGAAGTGCTGGGAAAAACGTTTCATGAATTCCGTTTCGTGCCCGAAGAAGACTGGACGGAGATGAATCAGCTCACCGGCCGGTTGACGGGGGGGGAATCCAAGAACGTGTTTCAGAGCCGCAACTACCACCAAAGCGGCCGGATTCTTCACTGCGAGTGGTGCACGTCTACCTCCTACAACGAACGGAAAGAACCCGAGCCGTTCATCTCCATCGTGCAGGACGTTACGCAACTGCGGCAGAAGGAGCAAATGCTGGTCGAATCCCAGGAACGCTTCCACAAACTCTCGCAAGCCTCCTTCGACGGCATGGCCATCCACGACGAGGGCACCATCGTGGAGTTCAACGAACGGCTGGCCGAAATTCTCGGCTACGGGAAAGAGGAATTGATCGGTAGCAACGGCTTCCGCTTCTTCACCAACGATTCCCTGGAACGGATCCTTGAAAACATCAAGGAACAGAGCGAGATCCCCTACGAGGTGACGGCCATCCGGAAGGATGGCGCGCTGTTGCCGGTCGAAATTGCGGGCAAGTCCATTCTCTTCGATAACCGCGAATTGAGCCTGATCACCGTCCGCGACATCACCGAACGGAAAAAAGCCGAGAGCGCAATCCAGGAAAGCGAAGTGCGCTTCCGCTCCACCTTCGAGCAGGCCGCCGTAGGGCTGCTGCACGTGGACCTGGAGGGCCGCCTGATCCGGGTGAACCAGAAAATCTGCGACATTGCGGGCTACACGCGGGAAGAACTGCTCTCCCGGACCATCTTCGACCTGCTCGATCAGGAACACCTGGCCAAAGACCGGGAGATTTTCGTCCGGGTGATGAAGGGAGAAATTGAGAATTACGTGTCGGAACAACTGAGCGTGCTCAAGAACGGCCGCACCCGCTGGATCAACCTCAACGTCGCGCGCGTGGTGGATGACCAGACGGGGCGCGCCATTTATTTCGTGGCGGTGGTGGAAGACATCAGCGAGCGAAAAAAGGCCGAAGTGGCTTTGCAGGAAGTGAATGCTGAACTGGACACTTTCGTCTACAACGCTTCCCACGACCTGCGCGGCCCCATTGCCTCGCTGCTGGGCCTGTGCAGCGTGGCGCAACTGGAAGTGACCGATCCGGAAGCCCGCAACTACCTGACGCTGATCAAACGGACGGCGGCGCAGATGAACGAGGTACTGCTTTCGCTCATCCTGATGAGCCGGGTAAAAAACCACAAGGCCCAACGTTCGCGCCTGGATTTCCAATCCCTCTTTGATGAGACGCTGCAATCCCTTTGCGACGAGGATGGATTCGGGCAGGTGCAGTTCTCGGCCGACATTCACCTGTCGGGTCCCTTCTATTCCGACGCCACGCTGGTAGCCAACCTCCTGAAGAACACGCTGGAAAACGCCATCCGCTTCCGCAACACCTCCCACCGGCAGACGTCGCAGGTGACGATGCAGGTGCAGGAAACGGGCGGAAAAAAGGGGATTCTGATCCGGATTCGCGATAACGGCCTGGGCGTTGCGGCCGAAGTGGCCGACAATATATTCGACATGTTCTTCCGGGGAACGGAAAGGTCCACCGGGCCGGGGCTGGGCTTGTACATCGTGCGGAAGATCACCCAGAAACTGGGCGGCAGTGTTCACCTCAACCGGGCCAAAGATCCCACCGAGCTGGTGATCTTCCTGCCGCAAATGGAGGGGTAGGGTGGGTTAGCAGGTTGCAAGTTGCCAACCTGCAACTTGTAACCTGCCAACTTGTAACTTGCAACGGTTTGCGGTAATTTTGCGCATGGCAGAACAGATTCTAATCCTTGATTTCGGCTCTCAATACACCCAACTGATTGCCCGTCGCGTCCGCGAACTGCACGTTTACTGCGAAATCCACCCGTTCAACCACTACCCGCTCCTCACGCCCGACGTGAAAGGGGTGATTCTTTCGGGTAGTCCTTGCTCGGTCCGCGAGGCCGGTTCGCCCCACCCCGACCTGTCGGTTTTCCGCGGCCGGGTGCCGGTGCTGGGCGTTTGCTACGGGGCGCAACTGCTGGCCCAACAGGGCGGCGGCGAAGTGGCCGCCTCCACCACCCGCGAATACGGCCGCGCCCGCCTCAACCGGATCGACGGCCAGGACCCCCTGCTGCGCGCGCTTTCGGCGATGACCCAGGTCTGGATGTCGCACGGGGACACCATCGTGCGCCCGCCCGAAGATTTCGAGGTGATTGCCACCACCGACACGGTGGGCGTGGCGGCCTTCAAGGTGCGCCGTGAACCGACGTACGGCATCCAGTTTCATCCCGAGGTGACGCACACCACCGAAGGCAAGCAATTGCTCGCCAACTTCGTGGTGGACATCTGCGGCTGCGCCCAGGACTGGACCGCCGAAGCGTTCGTGGACGCGACCCTGGCGCAACTGAGGCGGAAACTCGGCAGCGACAAAGTGGTGATGGGCCTCTCCGGCGGGGTGGATTCGTCCGTAGCGGCCATGCTCATCCACCTGGCCATCGGCCCCAACCTGCACTGCATCTTCGTGGACAACGGCCTGCTGCGGAAGCACGAATTCGAAGACGTGCTGCATTCGTACGAAAACCTGGGCCTCAACGTAACGGGGGTGGACGCCCGGCAGCCGTTCTACGCCGCCCTGACCGGCCTCACCGACCCCGAAGCCAAACGCAAAGCCATCGGCCGCACCTTCATCGACGTATTCGACCAGGAAGCCCACCGCATCCAGGACGTGAAGTGGCTGGGACAAGGCACCATTTACCCCGACGTGATCGAGTCGGTTTCCGTGAAGGGACCCTCGGCGACCATCAAATCGCACCACAACGTGGGGGGGCTGCCCGAGGCGATGAAGCTGAAAGTGGTGGAGCCGCTCAGCGCCCTTTTCAAGGACGAAGTACGGCAGGTGGGCCGCACCCTGCTGGTCCCCGAAGCGATCCTGGGCCGCCACCCTTTCCCCGGCCCCGGCCTCGCCATCCGCATTCTGGGGGAGGTGACCCCGGAGAAAGTGCGGGTGCTGCAGGAAGTGGACGCTATTTTTATCCACCAACTCAAAACCCACGGGCTCTACGCCAGCGTCTGGCAGGCGGGCGCCATTCTGTTGCCCGTGCAGTCGGTGGGCGTGATGGGCGACGAACGCACCTACGAAAACGTGGTGGCCCTGCGCGCCGTGTCGAGCGTGGATGGCATGACGGCCGACTGGTCGCACCTGCCCTACGAATTCCTGGCCGAAGTTTCGAACCAGATCATCAACCAGGTGAAAGGGGTCAACCGGGTCGTCTACGACATCTCCTCCAAGCCGCCGGCCACCATCGAGTGGGAGTGACGGGTGGGTTGGTACACCGCTGGTTAGAAAGGCGGACGGTTTTAGTGGGTGCAGTACCGGGCTCAATTTGCCATCTAGTCAACACAACCGAACAGTACCATGGACGCTGCCACTACGCCATCCGCGGTTCAACCTGATTACCCTCAGTTGGTGGAACGCATCGCCGAGACGCACCGGCAAGGCCGTGTTCGCATCTACCAAGCAATCAATACGACTATGCTGGAAACGCATTGGAAAATTGGCCAGTACGTCGTTGAGTTTGAACAGAGAGGGCAGTCTAAGGCAGGTCACGGCGAGCAACTGCTCAAACGACTATCGCACGATTTGACTCGGTTATTGGGCAAAGGATTCAGTCGCAACAACTTGAGTCAGATGCGGATGTTATACGTCCGCTACCCGATTTGTCAGACGCTGTCTGACAAATTGAGCTGGTCGCACTACGTGGAATTAATCAAGGTTGACGATCCGCTCGAACGAAGCTTCTACGAAAAACAGACCCTGCGCGAGGGCTGGAACGTCCGGGAGCTACGCCGGAGAAGAAAATGTGGAAGGAGACAACCCGCCCGTCGGCATCATCTTGACCCGCGAAAAGAACGACCTGTTGGTGAAATACGCCACGTACGGCCTTAACAGTCAGCTTTTCGTATCAAAGTACCACCTTTACCTGCCCAACGAACAGGAGCTACGGCAGGAACTGCTGCGATTGATGGAAATCTAGTCTACTACCCAGGAACGTATTTTGCACCGGGCTATCGGGTCAGAACGGCCGTCAACGAATGAGGCATCCGGTACTACTGCTGTTCGACCGTCACGTAAAACCCGGCTTCATCGACTTCAAAATCATCTTCGGCCATCGCGGGCAACGTAATCGTTTGCCAGGTGGTAGTCGGATGGATGAAGCCGGATTGGCTTTTGGATTTACTCACCCGAATGGGCATGCGAAAGTCCTTTACATCCGCTACCCACCGGTACCTTACTTCCAGCGAGGTGCCTCTTTCGGCTAATTCGAGCATCAGGGTAGGAATGGCCGGGTACTTCAGGTATTGATCGAAGAAATAGGTAAAATCCGTTTCCGTCTTGGCATTGATGTAGGAGACGATGTCCTTGGTCGTAACCGTGCGGTACTTGAAATCCTGCTGAATGCCCCGCAAAATACGGTGCCAAAGAACA
>JACMKY010000717.1 GCA_014379925.1 Cytophagales bacterium
CAGCCGACTTGTCCGCAAACCTTACCCCCGTGCCATGGGGAGCCCGATTCCGATTTGCCGGCGGCGAGCTTTGCCCTGGTTGTGCCCGTTGTCCACTGCCCGCGCCTCCCCGCCGACTGTCGTCAAAAATGAATACTTTGCGTAGTTGCGCCGTTGCTCATTCATTCCCTGCGTTTGCCCGTGCTATCCCTGTATCCCGAAGAAGAGGTCACCTGGTTTGCCGACGTGATGTTGCCCGTGCCCATCCCCAACCTGTTCACCTACCGGGTGCCGCGCGAATTTGGCCTGCTCATCAAGGTGGGGGCCCGGGTGATCGTGCAGTTCGGCAAGAGCCGGGTGCTGACCGCCCTGGTGGCCCGCCTGCACCACAAACCGCCGGAGAAATACGTGGCCAAGTACCTGCTCGACCTGCTCGATGAACACCCGCTGGTGAACCCGCCGCAACTGGATCTGTTCCAGTGGATCGCTGACTATTACATGTGCTGCGCCGGGGAAGTGATGCAGGCCGCTCTCCCCTCCGGTTTGAAAATCAGCAGCTTGTCCAAGATCCAACCCAATCCCGACTTTGATTCTGCCATTCCGCTTACCGACAAGGAAACCCGGCTGATGGAAGCCGTGCGGACCAACCAGTCGCTCACCTACGACGAGGCAGCCAGGGTGCTCGGACAGCCCAACGTATACCAGCTCCTCAAGACCCTGGTGGGCAAGCGGGCCATCCTCTTGTTCGAGGAAGTAAAGGAAAAATACCGGCCCAAGGTGGTGAAGAAGGTGCGGCTGACCGCCGAATACCGCGGTCGCCAGCGACTCTCCGACCTGTTTCTGGAACTGGAGAAGAAACCCAAGCAAACCGAGGTGCTGCTGCACTACCTGCAAAAGGTACCCCTGCTGCGCGATCCGCACCTCAACGCGGACGGCCTGGAAAAGAACGTGCTGACGGCCGACGAACGCTCGGCCTCCTCGCTGAGCACGCTGCTCAAGAACCGCGTCTTCGAGGAATTCGAAATCGTGGTGTCGCGCTTTGCCGACCTGCCGCCCGCCGAAAACAGCTTCCCGCGCCTGACGGAAGCCCAGCGGCGGGCCAGTGACCAGGTAATGGAGTTCTTCGCCACCCGCGATACGGTGCTGCTGCACGGCATCACGGGCAGCGGCAAGACCGAAATCTACATCGACCTCATCCAGAAGGTACTCGACGGGGGTTCGCAGGTGCTCTACCTGCTGCCCGAAATCGCCGTGACCACCCAGATCGTGGCGCGGCTGAAGAAGATTTTCGGCAACCGAATGGGCGTCTACCATTCCAAATTCTCCGACAACGAACGGGTGGAAGTGTGGAAAGGCATCGTGGCGGGCGAATACGCCTTCGTGATCGGCGTGCGCTCGGCCGTTTTCCTGCCCTTCGACAACCTGGGGCTCATCATCGTCGACGAAGAACACGAAACCAGCTACAAGCAACACGACCCCGCCCCGCGTTACCACGCCCGCGACGTGGCCATGGTCATTGCCCAAAGGCAGCAGGCCAAAGTGCTGCTGGGGTCGGCCACGCCTTCGGTCGAGAGCTACTACCACGCCCAGGCGGGCCGCTACGGAATGGTGAAACTCACGCAACGCTTCGGCCAGGCAACGCTGCCCGACATCGTGCTGGTGGACACCCGGCAGGAACGCAAGCAGCAGCGGATGAAAAACGCCTTCTCCACGGTGCTGCTCGACCACCTGAGTCACAACCTGGAAAAGAAGGAGCAGAGCATCCTCTTCCAGAACCGCCGCGGCTATTCGCCCTACCTCAACTGCGAGGAATGCGACTGGGTGGCCAAGTGCAACCAGTGCGCCGTCAGCCTGACCTACCACCTGCAAGGCAGCGAACTGCGCTGTCACTACTGCGGCTTCAAGCAGTCGGTGCCGCGCGCCTGCCCGGCCTGCGGCTCGACCAAGATCCGGGCGGTGGGCTACGGCACCGAGAAGATCGAAGACGAACTGAAGCTGCACCTGCCCGGGGCCCACGTGCAACGCATGGACCTGGACACCACGCGCAAGAAGAACGCCTACGAACAGCTCATCCACGAGTTTGAAAACGGCCACACCGACATCCTGGTGGGCACGCAGATGATCAGCAAGGGACTGGATTTCGACAAGGTGAGCCTGGTGGGAATCTTCGACGCCGACCGCATCATCAACTTTCCGGATTTCCGATCGCACGAACGGGCCTTCCAGATGATCACCCAGGTGAGCGGACGGGCGGGCCGCCGGGCCATTCCAGGCAAGGTGATCATCCAGACGGCCAACCCGCAGCAAATGGTGTTGCAGCGCGTGCTGGCCAACGACTACGAAAGCCTCTACCAGACCGAAATCGCCGACCGCGAGAGTTTCCACTACCCGCCGTTTTTCCGCCTCATCCGGTTGACGGTGAAGCACGAAAGCAAAACCACTGGCCACCAGGCGGCCGTCCGGCTGGCCGAAAAGCTGGGCGAGCGGCTGGGCCAGAACCGCGTGCTGGGGCCGGAGTTTCCGCTCGTCGAGCGCATCCGCAACCAATACCTGGAAGAAATCATGATCAAGCTCGAACGGAACATCAACCTGAAGGCGGTCAAGCACTACATCCGGCAGCAACTGGACGACCTGCAGGCGGACAAAAGCCTGAAGGGAACGAGCGTGGTGGTGGACGTGGACTGCGTGTAGGAAGCCGCTCAACCACTGGTCATTGTAGCAAAAGAATGTCCAAACAAAGGGCAAAAAACATCGGGAAATGTTTGCGGCGTGGTTATGCTTTGTTTTAATTGGCTTTTGGAAGAAGCTTTACTGCCCTAAACCGACTCTAACCTCCTAACCAACCACACAAGGAGAAAAATTGTATTGCAAGCAGGCGTCGCTTTGGCGATGCTCCTGACTTCCTGCGAGGATCGCCTCACGGAAAATCAGGTAAAGCCTACTTCCACTTTACCCGTCGCGCCGGATTACCGCAAGTCCAGTGACCCGGAAATGGCGCGTAATCTCCGGCAGGCCTCCCTGGTGCTGGCCCGGCTGACGACGATGCCCGAAGTAGTGGAAGAGATTGAATGGGGAATCCGCAGCGGTTATTACCACGACGAGAGCATTCTGCTCAAGGATTTGCTCAAACCGGCCGAAAGTAAGCTCTACAACGATCCGGCCCGTAAGTACGCCGGGCCACGCTCGTTCGCCACCAAGTTCCGGGAAGTGCTCGAAAGCAGTAACTACCCGCACGCCGAAGAATTCCAACCCCGGGCCGACGCCCGCACGGCTTCGCTGCCTTACGAATACCTGGTTGACTACTTTGTTCAGCACAACGTCCAGATCTACTTTCCTTACTCGGAAGAATTCGGTGGAGAGACCCCGGATTTCCGTACCCTGGAGAACCGAATCACGACTACCTCCGATCCGGTTGACCCGGACAACGAAGACGAAAACACGGGCTGGATACCCTATCAGCGCGTCTGGAAACCCGATCGCAAGAAGGGCGAGGAGGGTGACCCGGAAATCATCTGGGACTACGCTCAAGTGCTGGTCAACGACGATTACGCCTTCAC
>JACMKY010000003.1 GCA_014379925.1 Cytophagales bacterium
ACTCGTGAATGGTGAGCCAGAGGTGCGAAGGATCGAGCACCAGGTCGTACTTGCCGGGCGTCACGGACTTGGCCTTCAGTTTTTCCCCCATCTGCCTGGCGGCGGCCCCCGCATCTTCCAGCATGTCGTACGTTTGGCCGTAGCGCGTGGTCACGCCCGGGACCTTGTCGGCGGGGCGGCCACTCAGGTATTCGTAGCCCCGGCCCATCGGGGCGCTCAGCGACTGACGGGTTTCGAATTTACCCGTGGCGGCGTCGATCTTGGTGATGTTGAACAACGGCCAGATGCGGTGCACGTCCTGGTCGATGTAGGAGCCGTCGGTGGAGGCGAAGTATTTCTGCTCATTGACCAAAAACAGGACCGAATTCACGTAGTTCGCCCCGTTCTTCATCGCCGCCGCGTTGACGGACAGCAGCAGGTCTACCTTCTCCTTGACGGGGATTTCGAAGGCGTTCTTTTCGATGGGCGCTTTCCAGCTCACTTCGCCGTGTCCTTTTTGGGGAGCCAGTTGCACGGGGTCGGTTTGCACCTTGGCGTTGGCTTTGGCAATGGCTACGGCCTGCTCGGCTACTTCTTTCACGGTCGCTTCCGTGACGGTGCCCGTGGCCGCGAAGCCCCAGGTGCCGTTGGCGATCACGCGCACGCCCACGCCGTAGGATTCGGTGTTGACGATGTTCTCCACCTTGTCTTCCCGCGTGACCACGAACTGGTTGAGGTAACGGCCGATGCGCACGTCGGTGTAGGTGGCGCCCCGGGCCCGGGCCGCGTTGAGGGCCACATCGGCCAATCGTTTCTTCACCGCCACGTCCCCGGTTTCCAAGGCCGCCTCCGGGGCGATGGGATGGCCGACGACGGGAAAGGGCACCATCAGAGCCCCCAGGCCCAGGCCACCCAGTTGAACAAAGTCTCTTCTTTTCAAGGTATTTTTTCGGTTAGGAATCGAATCGGTACGGGTCCGGTAAACCAAACGGTGCGCAAGAACGACTTATTCGGAGGACAAAAAAAGGAAAATAGCCGACGGCCCCATACTTTTTTTTTCCGGACCGGTTATAGAAAAAAAACGCCCAATGAACTCAAATACCAACTTGCCTTTTCCGGAAGGTGCCTTCCGGCGAGCGGACGAATCGCCGGACGAAGATTTCTACCGGCATCCCCGCTTCGTCACCCACATCGACGAAGGGGCCATCGCCGCGGTTACGCAGTTGTACCGGGAGTACTTCCCCGCCAATGCCGCCCTCCTCGACCTGATGAGCAGCTGGGTCAGCCACTTGCCCGCCGATGTGACGTACCGGCGCGTGGTGGGGCTGGGAATGAATGAACCGGAACTGCGCGCCAATCCGCGCCTGGATGCCCACGTTGTGCAGGATCTGAACCGGCAGCCCGGCCTGCCTTTCGAAGACAACACTTTCGACGGGGCGGCCATCTGCGTTTCCGTTGACTACCTGACCCAGCCGGTGGCCGTGATGCGGGAACTGGTTCGGGTGATGAATCCCGGCGCGCCGCTGGTCATCACCTTTTCCAACCGCTGCTTCCCCACCAAAGCGATCGCGGCGTGGCACATCCTCGATGATGCCGAACGAATGGATCTGGTAGCGCAGTACCTGGCGACGGCGGGTGGCTGGCACGCCGTCGAACTGCTCGACCGCAGTCCCCGGTCCGGCCGCAGCGATCCGCTCTACGCGGTGATCGGCCGGGTGAATAAGCCGTGAACGATTGGGGCCAAGTAGGGCGAACAAGATGTTCGCCCTACTGCCGGACCGAAAAACGGTATTCGGTGGCGGTCCGGTAAGTTTCTCCCGGTTTGAGGATGGCGGACGGAAAAGCGGGTTGGTTGGGAGAATCGGGAAAATGCTGGGTTTCCAGGCAGAATCCGTAGTGCTTGGTGTATTTAAATCCCTCTTTTCCGGTCAGCGAACCGTTCAGGAAGTTGCCGGTGTAGAACTGAACCCCGGGCTGGTCGGTGTACACTTCCATTACCCGGCCGCTGACCGGCTCGTAGGCGCGGGCGGCCAGGGAAAACTGCCCTTCCGGATGGTTCAGCACGTAGTTATGGTCGTATCCCCCTTTCACTTCGGCGATGTGCGTCCCGATGAGTTGGGGTGCCACGGAATCCGGTTCCGCGGACTGCCGCCCAGCGGACTGCCGCCCGGTAAAATCCATGGGCGTGCCCTTCACCGGCCTTAGTTCACCCGTCGGAATCAGCGTGGCGTCTACCACCGTATATTTGTCGGCATCAATCATCAGTTCGTGCGTCAAGGCACCCGTGGCCTTGCCCGCCGACAGGTTGAAGTAGCTGTGGTTGGTCAGGTTGAGCGGGGTGGCCTTGTCGGTTTGGGCGGTGTAGTCGATTTTCAACCCGTTTTCGGGCGTCAGCCGGTAGACCACCGCGACGGTCAGGTTACCCGGGTAGCCCTCTTCCCCGTCCGGGCTCCGGTACGTGAGTCGAAGGCCGGCGCCCCCGCCCATTTCCTCCGCTTCCCACACCTGCTTGTCAAATCCCTTGGTACCGCCGTGCAGGTGGTTGGGGCCGTTGTTGGTTGCCAGCTTGTATTCCACCCCGTCGAGTTGAAAACGGCCCTTGGCGATGCGGTTGGCGTAGCGGCCCGCCAGCGCCCCGAAGAAGGGATTTTCCTTCAGGTAGCCCGACAGGCTGTCGAAACCCAGCACCACGTCGCCCGGGATACCGTTCTTGTCCGGCGTAACCACCGAGGTGACAATGCCGCCGTAGTTGGTGATCTTCACCGTCAGCCCGTTTCCGTTCGACAGCGTGTAGAGGTCTACCGGCGTACCTTCCTTGGTGGTGCCGAACGCTTCTTTTTTGAGGTTCATGAGGGTTTCTTTGATCACGGCCGCCGAGTCGCTTTGCGCGCTCCCGGCCTGCTCATTGGTGGATTTTGGTGAACAACTGCTTACGTGGAGCAGGCCGAAAAACGCTCCCCAGGCGAGCAACGGCAGCCTTTTTCCGGTTACGGACGGGTTGGTCATGTTGATTTAGATGTAGGTTGTTGGCGGCTAATATACAGTCGATAATTGATAATTGATAATTGTGGTTCGTAGTTCGACAAGCTCACTATCGCTCACCATGACAATTGATCCCTTCGGAAAAAATTGATAATTGTCAACTAACCATTGCCTTTTCAAACGACAACTTCAGGGAGACCTGCGCGCCCAGGTGTTGTTTAAAACGAATGAGCCCGTAGTTGGGATTTCCTCCGTCGGGCGAGGTACCCAGGTCCAGCAGCCCGAACGAATGGCGCTGGCAAAACCCGTACACGCCTTCTGTCAGCAGCACCACCGGGCTGAACGCCTGGTAGCAGGCATCGTGGGCGGTGTAAAAGCTGTACAGAATCCGGTGGTTGACCACCACGGCGACCGTGAGGGCCGCCAGGCGGTCGGCATCCCGGACGGTGAATACTTTGTAATCGGCCGGGAACCGCTCGAACAAGTCCCTCAGCGCCTCCCCATCCAACGAAACCGGAAAACCCCGGTGCTGGCGACTGGCCGCCACGAAGTCGTACACGCGGGCAACATCGGGCTGCGTTTCTTCGGCAAAGGTGAATCCCGCCCGCCGGCATTTATTCAAGTACCTCTTTTTGGTGGGATGCAGTCCCCGCTGGAAAGGCGCTTCCCCCACCGGCAGGTGGAAGTTCTTTTCCGCCTGCACCACCGCGTAGCCCCGGTTGAGCAGGCGTTGCGCGAGAATCTGCGCGGGCGCGGGGGCGTAGGCGAAGGGGTAGCCCGTGATGCGCAACGTAGCCAGTTCCCGCGAACGGACGAAGGCCTCGATGCCGTCCAAAAAAAAATCCAGGGCTTCGGTGGCCAGTTGGCCGCTAAACTCCACCGACCCGAAGGGCGCGCGGCAGGGACTGAGTCCCGTGCGGTGCTGGATGAACAGGTTGAACCGCGCTGCGATTCGCTGGCGGGCCGGGTGAAAAAGCCGGAAAGCAAAGCCCTCGGAACACGGTTGGCTGCGCAAGTGGCCGGGTTCGTTGAACAAAAACGGCTCGAAGTCCGCGCGATCCGGCGCGGCGGTCGCTTCGTGCAAGGACTGGATCAGGACGGCGTACTTACTCACGGGGGTCTTCCTTGAGGGTGCGGAAAACGGCGTAGTCCGTCAGGTAGTCGGTCTCGTGGGATGCCTGCGACGAGAGGACCAACAACACGGCCCGGTCGTAGAACTGAATCCGGTGCCAGTAGCGGGCGGGGATAAGCAGACCCTGATCGGGACGGTGCAACTCGAATTCGAACTTCCGGCGCCTGGGGTTTTCCAGCCACACCCGCACCACCCCCTGCATCGGAATCAGTACTTGCTCGGCGCTCCGGTGCGCGTGGTTGCCCCACTCCCCGAAATCGGGCACGTCGAAAATCCAGAAAAAGTGGCGTACGTCAAAGGGAACCAACTGGTTGGGTTGAACAATGGACTGGAAACCGTTTTCTACCGTTCCCACGGCATCGAAAGAAAGGAGGTGAGGTTGTTTCATGGACTGCATCAAGCCGCAAAAATAGGGCGGTGGCCGACAGGAAACAAAGCACGCTGGCGATGGCCACCAAACGAAAGCAGGCAAGCCGGGTCTTGATGACCCAACTTGCCTGCTACGAAACCTGGCTACCAAAACCTACCGGCATTTGGCCCGCCCGCCAACCGTCGCTACGACGGCAGCTACGGCCTTAGAAGCCCAACCCGACGGTCAACGCCCGGACCGGGGTCGAAAAGTCGGCTACCTTGGTGGCCTTGCCACTCATCAGGTCGACGGTGTAGAGACTGGTCATCCCGCCCGAAGTCAGCAGCGCGTAGGCGGTGCCCTTGGTGCCCGAGATGTCAAAGCCGTTGGCGGCCGCCGCGTCCAGACCCAACCCACCCACTTCCACCAGCGTACCGCTGTTGGGCGGATCCTGACGGAAAAGCTTGTCAGAGTCGGTGTCGATGTCGTAGAGAACAGTGGCCGTCGTACCCGCGAAATTGTTGGTGTAAGCGGCGGCAGTAACGGCCGGCATACCCGGATTTAGTGCCCCGTCGACGCCCGCAATCGCCGCCGTCTCGGGTACCAGCCGCAAGTTCTGGCCGGTGTTGCTCACCACCCGGATCCGATCGACCACCGGATTAAAATCAAAGCCGAAATCAGTACCCGACAGAGAAGTTGCCAGAGGAGCCATGCCCACCACCGCGGCGGCTCCCGAAGAAGCGTTGATGGTGTAGATGCGGCTGCTGCTGCCCAGGGCGTAGAGCTGGCCGTTGACCGGACGGAAGTCCAGGCCCAGCACCGCTTCCTCGCTTTGCAGGCCGGTGATGGCCTTGGCAATGGGCATTGGCTTCTCCGGATTGAAGATCAGCAAGTTGTTGGCGTGGTCCACCGCGTAGGCAACGGCTTGGGTAGGAATGGCCAGGCCGATGATGGAATAATACCCCAGACCACCCAGTTTGGTGGCTTTGCCGCTCATCAGGTCAATCTGGTAGAGTTGGGACTTGCCGCCTACCGTCAGGGCCGCCAGGGCCGTCATCTCCCCGGGGGCGATGTCAAAACCAGCCGCCCCACTCACGTCCACGCCCAAAGCGCCCACTTCCACCAACGTGCCGTTGTTGGGCGGGTCCTGCCGGTAGAGCTTGTCGGTGCTGGGGTCGATGTCGTAGAGAACCGTGGTGGCTGCCCCGGCCACGTTGTTGGTGTAGGCAACCGCGGAAACGGCGAAGGTGCCCGTTCCGTTGATGCTGCCGTCGGTGGCCATCACGCCTCCCGTCTCCGGGTTGAGGCGCAGGTTCTGGCCTTGGTCGGTTACCAGGCGGAGGCGGTCGACGGTGGGGTTAAAATCCAAGCCCACCGTGGTTCCCGCCAGAGCCGGAGTGAAGGCGGCCGCGCCCAGGGCGCGGGCGGCACCCGTTTCAGCATTGATCACGTACAAACGGCTCGTGCTGCCCACCCCGTAGAGTTGACCGGTCGCGGGCCGGAAGTCGATGCCCAGTAGTTTCTCCCCGCTCGCCAAACCCGTAACGGCGACCGTAGCCAGGCTCTTGTCGGCGTTTTTGGCGTTGATCTTCAGGAGTTGGTTGTTGTCGGTAAGTGCCAGGAAGGTGACGTCGGGTTTAACCGGCTCTTTTTTGTCCTTGAAGGGATCGAAGCCGATTTCCTCGCAGGCATTAAAGGTGAGGGTGGTGCTGGCCAGCAGCGCCACGGCCCAGAAGCGGGACTTTTTCAGGGGAGATGTGAACATTTTTTTTTTGGTGTTTAGGTGGAGGGATTGGAATGGAAGGCAGTTTTATAGGTCTGCTCCCGGCGGAAGCCTACGAAAAAGCCTGAAACCGGGATTTTGCCGGATGAGATAAAATTTCCCTTCGCTTGCCATTTCCCGTCTTTTCATTGCTGCGGTAACCGAACGCCAGCAACGGCAAAAGCTACCTGCTCGCGGCCGGGATGGTCTTCCAGGGCGAATAATGTGTAGTCAGGTATCCGAAACCAGTGGGGAATAGGATGGGAGTTTTTTCGATTCTGCTCGTCACAGGCCGGTGGAGCGTCGCCCACGTACGGCGGCGGAAGAAGGACCAACTACTACAAGCTCCGCGATCGGGCTGCGACAGTGCCGCTAAAGAAACTACGTGCTTTCAAGTTTGCTTTGCTTCGATGTACACGAACTCACCTGCACGAATCGTGGAATGAGGTTCGCTTGAATGCCTTGTTAGCCCTTCCGTCGATGTTAATGCTCAACTGTGACAACCACTCCAACCGGTACGGCGTCGAACAGTTCACG
>JACMKY010000091.1 GCA_014379925.1 Cytophagales bacterium
ACTCCGCACCGGGGCCTCCCGGGACCGCACCGCCGGCCCAGCCTGCGCGGCCCGGCCTGCGCGGCCCGGAGAAATCGGGCAAATGTTGGTAGCTTTGCGCTTCGACCAAGCCTTGCGTCCTGACCAAGCCCCGCGGCATGCACCCCTACTCCCGTCTCCAAGCGTTCACCCGGCAGGTATTCATCCAACTCGGCTGCTCTCCCAACGACGCCGAACTGGCAGCCGACGTACTCGTCTCGGCGGACTTGCGCGGGGTGGATTCGCATGGAGTGGCCCGGTTGCCCGGCTACGTGCGCCTGTACGAGGCCGGGCGGCTGAATCCCAAACCGGTGATGCGGGTGGTGCACGAAACGCCCGGCACGGCCACCCTCGACGGCGACCGGGGCCTGGGATTGGTGGTGGCCCCCCGGGCGATGAACATCGCCGTCGAAAAGGCCCGCCACGTGGGCGCCGGCTGGGTTTCCATCCGCAACTCCAACCACTTTGGCATTGCGGGCTACCACGCCATGCTGGCCCTCGAACACGACATGATTGGGATGGCGATGACCAACGCCGCCCCGCTGGTGACGCCCACTTTCTCGCGGCAGCGCCTGCTGGGCACCAATCCCATTGCCGTGGCCGTGCCAGCGCTTCACCAGCCCCCCTTCGTGGCGGACTTCGCCTCCACGGCCGTGGCCTATGGCAAACTGGAAATACTGCAGCGCCAGGGGGTACCCGCGCCCGAGGGCTGGGTACAGGACCGGGACGGCAATCCCTCCACCGACGCCGACGCCATCCGCAACGGGGGAGCCCTGTTGCCACTGGGCAGCGACCGCGAGCGCGGCAGCCACAAGGGCTACGGGCTGGGGGCGGTGGTGGACATTTTCTCGGGCGTGTTGTCGGGTGCCAATTATGGTCCGTGGGTGCCCCCCTTCGCCACGGCGGGATTTATGGCGGGAGCGGGCAATCCAGTGGGACTGGGAACGGGGCATTTCGTGGGAGCCCTGCGCCTCGACGCCTTCCGCCCCGCGGAGGAATTCAAGACGCACATGGACAACTGGATCCGTACTTTCCGCAACGCGCCCGCCGTGGCCGGTCAGCGGGTGCTCATTCCCGGCGACCCGGAGCGCGCGTGCGAAACGGAGCGGCGGGCGGCCGGGATTCCCCTCTCGCCGGCGGTGATCGCCGACCTGGAAATCCTGGGCAGGAAGCTGGGCGTGCCGTTTGCGTAGTCCGCTTTCCGGGATCAGTAAAAAAGGGTTAGGAAACTGGGTAAAACAATCCGTATTCTACGGGCTGAAAGCGGGCTGCCGAAAGTTGACCGCTGACGGCTCCTTGCCGAAAACGCATGAAAAACAGACAACTGCTTGCCGGACTGCTCATCTTCTTTTCCCTGTTTCTGGCCACGTTTACTTTCTACTTCTATCAGGTTTTCCGAACGCCGAACCTCCAGGCGGAAAAGGAAGATCGTTTCCTGCTCATCCCCACCGGAGCCACGTACCGGACCGTGATGGACTCCCTCCGGAAAAACGATGTGGTGCGGGACGAGCTTTCGTTCAGCTTGTTGGCCAAGATGGTGGGCTACCAGGACCGGGTGCTTCCGGGCCGGTACCTGATTCGCAAGGACATGAACAACCGGGATGCGGTGCGCATTCTCCAGCGAGGCTTGCAAACGCCCGTGCGCTTAACTTTTAATAACATCCGCCTGAAGGAGGAACTGGTGGAGAAGGTGGCGCGGAACCTGGAAATGTCTCCCGACACGCTCCTGAGCCGACTCAACTCCCGCGTTGCGGCCGGTAAGTACGGCTTCGACACGACGACGATCATGTGCATGTTCTTGCCCAACACCTACGAGGTGTTGTGGACCGTCAAGCCCGACAACCTGCTCGACCGGATGAGCCGGGAGTACCAGAAGTTCTGGAACGAAACGCGTCGGCAACGGGCCGCCGCCATTGGCTTTACGCCCGTGGAGGTATCGATCCTGGCCTCCGTGGTGGAGGCGGAGCAGATGCGGCACAACGACGAAAAGCCCCGGGTGGCGGGTTTGTACGTCAACCGGCTGAAGGCCGGCACGCCGCTGCAGGCCGACCCGACGCTGATTTTCGCCCTGCGCGATTTTAGCATCCGACGGGTATTGAAAGTACACCGGGAGGTGGATTCCCCCTACAATACCTACGCGCGCCCGGGTTTGCCGCCCGGTCCCATCAACCTGCCCTCGCTGGCTTCCCTGGAGGCAGTGCTCCACTACGAAAAGCACGACTACGTGTATATGTGCGCCAAAGAGGATTTTTCGGGCTACCACCGCTTCACCAACGACTTCAACCAGCACCTCAACAACGCCCGCCTGTTTCAGGCAGCCCTCAACAAGCTCAACATCCGGCAGTGAGAGGGGTTACAGGTTGCTGATTAGGGTTGCAGGTTAGCAGGTTACAGGTTACAGGTTAGCAGGTTGCGGGTTACAGGTTACAGGTTACAGGTTGCTGATTAGGGTTGAGCAAGGACGAACGCCACACGAGTGGATCAAAGACCGGGATTGGCAAGTGGTTGGTCATCGCGCATTTTTTTCATCCTCTGCATTGTCAACCTAAATTTCTCAACCAAACCAACCTGCCTAACCTGTAACTTGCAACCTGTAACCTGTAACCTGCAACCTGCAACCTGTAACCTGCAACCTGTAACCCCCATGTTCTCCCACGAAGTTCACCTGCGCGTTTGTTACGCCGACACCGACCAGATGGGCTACGTTTACTACGGCAACTACGGCCGGTTTTACGAAATCGCGCGGATGGAAGCCCTGCGTTCGCTGGGATTCAGCTACAAGGAACTGGAGGCGGCGGGAACGATGATGCCCGTCTACGAAAACAAGTCACGTTACCTCCGACCGGCCCGCTACGACGACCTGCTCACCGTGAAAGTCGTCCTGCGCCAGCCGCCCGCCGTGCGGATCGTGTTCGAGTACGAGGTGTACAACGAAGGCCGGACGTTGCTCAACACCGGCGAGACGACCCTGGTGTTCGTGAACCGGAAATCGGGCCGACCCGGCGGGGCTCCCGCCGAATTGATCCGGATGCTGCAACCCTTCTTCGCCGCGCGTGAAATTCCTGGATGAATACGTCTATCCCGGCCGGCTCTACCGGGGTTTGGAAGCCTGGTCGCGGCGCGTCCACAGCCGCGACCAGCGGACCAACCTCTACCAGATCGTCAAGATCCTGGTGGGGAAACTCCAGCGCGACGACATCGAGCAACGCGCCAACGCCGTGGCTTTCAACCTGACGCTTTCCGTCTTTCCCGCCGTCATTTTTCTGTTCACCCTCATTCCTTACATTCCCATCGACCACTTCGACGCGTTGATCATGGCGTTCCTGGGCGATGTGCTGCCCCGGGGAATCTACCGCGATGCGTCCGCCACCATCCAGGACATCATTGGCAAGCCCCGGGGAAACCTGCTTTCGCTGGGGTTTTTCGGGGCGCTCTACGCGGCCACCAACGGGATGGTCGCCCTGATGACGGCGTTCAACCGTACTTACAAAACCATTGAAAACCGAAGTTTTCTCCGCAAGCGCTTGATTGCCGTGGTACTTACCTTCGGGTTGGCCTTCGTGCTCTTCACGGCCATCGCGCTGCTGATCGTGGGCGAGGTGGTGCTGGACTGGTTGCTGGCGGAGGGATTGCTAAACGCGGACTTTTCGTACTACCTCATCGTCATTCTCCGCTACATCATCGTGTTTTTCGTGTTTTTCGGCATGATTTCCGTGATCTATTACCTGGCTCCCTCCATCCAGAAACGGTGGCGGTTGTTTTCATCCGGCTCAATCGTGGCGGCCGGGCTGGGCATCCTGGTGACGCAACTCTTTTCCTATTACATTACCAACTTCGCCTCTTACAACAAACTCTACGGATCCATCGGCACCATCATCGCCCTGATGATCTGGCTTTACCTGATCTCCATCGTCATTCTGCTGGGTTTCGAGATCAACGCCAGCATCGACGAGGCGAAAAAAATTTCCCGGTCTCCCGCCGTCCCACCGGTTGAAAAAAATACCGGAACGGACCCCGAATTGAACTCCGCGGGCGGGTAGGCGGGCCATTTTTCCCCCGATGAAGATGTAATGATTGGGGTCACTCCGTTGCTGAACCGGAAGGAAGACCGACGCGGGGACCGGAAAAAGGGAGACCGTCGCGGAACTGGAAACCGGACAAAGCCGCGTTTTAGCCTTCATAAGTAGCTGCGTTGCGACGCGGCCGCGGGGATCGCCGACCGGATAAAGCCGCATTCCCGGTTTCCCTTTCCCTTAACGAACGTTCGTACGACGTGTAATAAAATGGGGACGCTTGTGGGATTGGTAACGCGTTTTTTCTTCGTAACCAACGCCAACTAACCACCTTACCTTCTTCAAAAACTTTTTTTTGC
>JACMKY010000092.1 GCA_014379925.1 Cytophagales bacterium
CTAAATATGGTCAGCAGTCGATGAAAGAGGTAGGGATGACCAAACAATTGCACCTGCAATCGGCTGGTTTGATCCACACCACCGCCGGATACACCAATGAGATAACCAAAACGGTGAACCCTTCCTTTCTGGTCGTTTTGTTGCTAATCGCCGCCCTCATCCAGGTGATTGCCTGCATCAATTTCATGAACCTCTCTACCGCCCGGGCATCCCGGAGGGCCAAGGAAGTGGGGGTGAGAAAGGTAATCGGCGCGGGAAGAAAAGACCTGGTGGGGCAGTTTTTGGGTGAATCCCTTTTATTATCGCTGGCCGGCGTGCTGGTGGCCCTGCCTTTATTGGCACTGGCGATGCCCTATCTCAATCAAATTACCCAGACCGATGTACAATTATCCTTGTTTGCCGACTACCGGCTTTGGGCTATGCTGGCCGGCTTGGTAATGGTTACCGGGTTGGTCGCCGGCAGCTACCCCGCGTTCTACCTGTCTGCTTTCCAGGCCATCAAAGTAATCAAGGGAAATTTTATCAACCACATTTCCGTGGCGGATTTACGCCGTTCGCTGGTGGTGTTCCAGTTTGTATTATCCATTGTACTCATTACGGGCATCATTGTCATTTATAGCCAGTTGAATTACCTGAAAAGCAAAGATCTGGGATTTGAAAAAGACCAGAAACTCATTTTTTCTTTTCAGAGCAACGAAGCATTAAGCAAGCTGCCCGCTTTTATGAACGATCTGCGAGAACTCGCCGAAGTAAAAGCGGTGAGCAACGCGGATAATTATCCCGGTCAGTTTGCCGTATTGCGCAACCGGTATTTGTATTTGGCCGGTGGAAATGCCGCGACCGCACCCAGCGCTGAAACGATGAGGACCGATGCCTATTACGCAAAAACCCTCGGCATCCAACTGGTAAGCGGCCGGGATTTTAGGTTGCAGGATTCCAGTAAAGTGCTCGTTAATGAAACATTGTGCACAAAGCTGGGGTTGGATCCCGCAACGGCGGCCGGCCGCCGGCTGTACGCGGGAGACGAGGAGATGTATGAAATAGCGGGCGTCATCAAAGATTTTAATTATAACTCGCTGCGTGAAAAAGTAAAGCCCTTGGTGCTTATGCATGAACCAGACGGTAGCCGGCTGCCTAACCTGATTGTAGCTACCAACAGTAGAAATTACCAGGCGATGCTGGAAAAAGTAGAAACGTTATGGCAAAAAAATTTTCCCGGATTGCCATTCGAATACGCATTTCTGGACAGCGAAGTGCAGGCGCAATACGAAACCGAAATCACCTTGTCGCGGATCATCAATTCATTTACCCTGGTGGCTATTCTCATTTCAAGTTTGGGTTTATTTGGACTTGCTGCGTTCAGCGTAGAACAAAGAACCAAAGAAATGGGTGTCCGCAAAGTACTGGGGGCAAGCGTATTTCATCTTACGACGTTATTGTCGAAAGACTTTCTGGGGTTGGTTGTCGTAGCCGTTGTGATCGCCACCCCTGTCTCGTGGTGGGCCACGAACCAATGGCTTCAGAATTTTGCCTACAAGACAGCGATCAGTTGGTGGATGTTCGCGGTGGCGGGGCTGATCGCGATTTTTATTGCCTTGTTGACAATAAGTTTTCAAACCATAAAAGCCGCGATGGCTAATCCAGTAAAGAGCCTGCGGACTGAATAACCCCGTCTAAGACAAAGGGCAGTATCGGGAGAAAATGCTCCGATTGTAGGTGGATTACCCGGACGCAGCAATCGGTTGCTCAAAAAGCTACCTTACGGATCAACGCCTCATTCTCCACCGGTAGCTGGCTTTATTGAGGCCCTCATCCGGTCAGCGGCGGGTTGATTCACGCTTCAATCAGGATGGATTAAACAACCATGCAACCGGGAATCCCCAATTCGAAACATCACGTTATCACCCGCCTAACCGTCAGGGCGCTTCCTTCCTGGGCGGTCACTTCCACCGGCGTGCCGGGTTCGATGTAGTCGCCGCGGGTGGCGGCATCGTACACGCGGTCGTGGATGAGTACCTTGCCGCTGGGCCGCAGCACCGTGTAGCTGGTGCCGCGTTGCCCCACCAGCCGTTCGGGGAAGAAGTTGGTGGAAAAGCCCTCGTCGCTGCGCTGTTCGGTTTGCAGCGTCAGCCGGCGGAAAGCCCGGCTCTGCAGCAGGCGGCTGCCCCCGAAAAGGAACAACCCGATGGCCCCGAAAAAACCGACCAGGGTGGCCAGCGAGGCGTTGAACAAGCGCGACGTATCCACGAGGGAAAAGTCGAACGCGTGGTTGTTGACCATCAGCAGCACCAACGCCCCGAAGGTAAGCACCAGCCCCGCAATGCCCGCCACGCCAAAGCCCGGGATCACGAAGATTTCCGTCGCCAGCAAGCCCACGCCCGCCAGAAATACCAGCACTTCCCAGTTTTCGGCCAGCCCGTGCAGGTAGTAAGGCACCAGGTACAGCACCAGCGCCACCCCCGAAATCAGGATCGGGAACACCGCCCCCGGCGTTTGCAACTCGAAATACAACCCGCCGATGATGAGCAGAATCAGCAATCCGCTGACGAAAGGATTGAGAAAAAAACCGATGACGGATTCAACGGCCGGTACCCGGTAGCGAATCAGTTCGTAGTCATTGATCCGGTTCCGGGTCAGAATCTCCCCGATGGAATTGACCTGTCCTTCGCAGTAACCGAACCGGATGGCCTCCGCCGTGGTCAGGGTGATGACCTGGCCTTCGCGGCGGATGGTCCGCAGGGTGCTGTCCAGCGGCAGGTCCTCGTCCACCATGGCTTCGGCAATGGCCGGGTTGCGACCCCCCGCCTGGGCGGTGGCGCGCATCATCGAACGCATGTACGACTGGTACTTGTCGGGTGCGGCCTGCCCGGTTCCCGTCACGACGGTGGCCGCGCCGATGCTGGCACCCGGAGCCATGTAAATGCGGTCGCCGGCTAAGGCGATGAGGGCACCGGCCGAAGCGGCGTTCTTGTTGACGAACACGAAAACGGGTTTGGGGTATTCCAGCACGCGTTTGCGAATGGTGTCGGCGTTGTCGAGCGCGCCACCGTAGGTATCCATATCCACGATCACGTAATCGGCCTGCCGGACGGAGGCTTCGTCGAGGGCCAGTTTCACGTAGCGTTCCGCGCGCGGGTCGATCTCCGCGCGCAGCTCCATGACGAAAATCCGGGGTTTGGCGGGCGTCGTCGGCCCTTTGCCGCCGGAGCCGACCAGCAGGAAGCCAAGCAAGGAAAAGAATCTGATCATGCGTTGGTGGGTGAGTGTATGGGTTGAGGAGACCGGAAGCCGGGCAAGGGAAAGCTGATCACACGGGGTGGGTCGTCGGTGATCACCGAGTCCATTGAGCCAGGCAAAGACAAATCTAGCAAACTCCTTGGTTGCGGACGTCGGTCTTTCGGATGGTGGTTTATTCTTATCTTTGCGCGTCCCTTTTGGGGCAGTCCGATCGGATAAAGGACCTTGACGCATTCAGTTTTTTAAACCTTTCCATTTCCCCTTACCCATTCTTGAGAATGAAACGAGGCATTATCCCGGTACTCTCCCTGGTTTTTTTCCTTTCCTTTCCGCTTGTCCGTGCCGGAACCCCCGGCGATTCGGTGGGAGTGGAACGAAAAGGGGCCAAGACGTTGATCCTTCACCGGGTAGAAGCCGGGCAGACGCTGTTTGCCATTTCGCGCCGGTACCGGGTGCCGGTGGACGAAATCAGGGCCGAAAACGCCGGAGTCGAAGCGGACCTGCAACCGGGGCAAGTGGTGAAAGTGCCCTGGACTCCTCCCTCGGAAGGCCGTCGCAGTCCGCCGGGAACCCACCGGGTAGCTACCGGCGAATCGCTGTTTGGCATTGCCCGGCAGTACCAGGTATCGGTGGCGGACCTCCGCCAGTGGAATGGCCTGAGCGACAATACCATCAACGTGGGCGACGAACTGGCGATTTCCGCCGGGCTGGTCAAGAACGCGCCAGTGGCCGATACCCCGGTGGCCGGCACCCCGGTGGCGGCTCAAGCGGGGGAAGCACAAAACGCCGCTGACTCGCTCCCGGTAGTTACGGCCAACCGGAAAACGCACACCGTCGCCCCGGGCCAGACCCTGAACGCGGTGGCCCGGTTGTACCAGCTTTCGTTGGATGACCTCCGCCAGTGGAACCACCTCGTCACCGATGCGTTGACGGTCGGCCAGGAACTGGTCGTCCAAAACGGGGCGACCGGGACCGGGACCGTTTCCCGGGCGGTGGAGCCGGCAACGGCCGTACCGACTCCAGTGGCGGCGTCCCCGGCGAAGAAGGCGGCCGAACCGACCCCGGTGGTGGCTCTCCCGACCAGGGAAACGGAGCCCCGGAAAGGGACGGTCGAGAAGCCGGCCGTCAACCAGGCCGAAGACAACCCGACCGAATCGGTTCCCAATCGTTCACCCGCCATTCCGGTACCCAACGCAAACGTTTACCAGCGCAAGGTAGAAATGGGGCTGGCCGAATTGATCGAGGGCACCCAAACCAACGAAAAGTACCTGGCCCTGCACCGCACGGCTCCCGTGGGAACCATCATTCAAGTCAAGAACCTGATGAACGAGTTGAGCGTTTTCGCGAAGGTGATTGGCCGGTTGCCGAATACCGGCGCCAACGAGAAGATCGTGATCCGAATCTCCGGCAAAGCTTACGAACGACTGGCTGCCGTGGACAAGAAGTTCCGGGTGGAAATTTCGTACGTTCCCTGAAGCCAGTCCCGCTTGCTAACCCTGGTACCCATGAGCACTTCCGACGAGGACAAATCCGCTGAGCAGCCACCCGACTCCTGGGATAAAAAGGTGTGGTTCGGTTTTTTCATCCTGATGTATCCCATCCTCATCACTTTTTCGCTGGTTTTCACGGGTACACTCTGGCTGTTTTCTCTGCTTTCGAAAGGAATTTCCGTTTTGGCCAATCGCCTGGGCCGCCGCGCCGACCGGCCCAAGCCAACGGCCCACCCACCCGCCGTGGCCGACGAAGCCGAAGCGGCCCGCCCGATTGAGTAGTGCCAACCTCGCCCAGCCTTGAACGACCTCAAAGCATTCCTGGATGCCAAGGTGGCGCAGTACAACCGCCCCGAGTTCATTGCGCCCGATCCCGTCTCCATCCCGCACCGGTTCAGCCAGCGGCAAGACATCGAAATCATGGGTTTTTGGGCGGCCATGCTCGCCTGGGGACAGCGCAAGACCATCATCAGCAAAGCCGGTGAATTGATTACACTCATGGACGGGGCACCCTACGACTTCGTGCGAAACCACGCCGCAACGGACCTGAAGCGGTTTCTTTCGTTTCGTCACCGCACCTTCAACGCCACTGACGCGCGGTATTTCCTGGCCTTTTTCCGGCACTACTACGCCCGCCACGATTCCCTGGAGGACGCATTTCTTCCCGCCGACCCGACCACGCCCCACCCGGTCGAGGCGGGCTTACGGCGTTTTCACGATCTTTTCTTCAGCCTGGAAGACGCCCCCCTCCGTACCCGAAAACACGTAGCCACCCCCGCCCGGAAAGCGGCCTGCAAGCGCATCAATATGTTTCTGCGCTGGATGGTCCGCCGCGACGACCGGGGGGTGGATTTCGGTCTCTGGAAACGGATCACGCCCGCCCAGCTCATTTGCCCCTGCGACGTGCACGTCGACCGGGTGGCCCGGAAACTGGGACTGATCCGACGCAGGCCCACCGACTGGCTCACGGCGGTGGAACTGACCGATTCGCTGCGGGAATTGGATCCGGCGGATCCGGTTCAGTACGATTTTGCCCTGTTTGGTCTCGGCATCGAAGGAAAAATGTGACCCCAAGCCGGGGAATTGCGCCCAACTGAAGGCCGCTCTTCGCCCGGCCGATCCCGGCTTCGGGCTTGCCGCGCGGGTATCGGCTAAGTATTGCGCAAAACCTTACAACCTTCCCGACGCGTCGTTGCCTCCGGTTCCACCCCGCCCTTGCGCTGGAACGGGCAATTATCCGTATCTTTCACTAAGCCGGAGCAGCACGCATCCTGACCATTCTACATCCCTCGTAAGAAGATCTTTGGATTTTTCGGCCTGTTTCGGGCAACTTATGAATTCGCCCGCGGAAGGCCGTCGCCCGCCTACCGGGGGACGGCCCGCTCAAAAAACGCCAATAAGTTACTTGAAAGGCGACGCTCAACAGTTGAATTTGCCGAGAAGAAACCCGTATGCTAGACATCAGAAAGCTTACCATCCTGTTGGTGGAAGACGATCCCGGTGATGCCCTGCTAATCAGGCACCTCCTCAAAAAAATACCCGCGTTGGAGGTGGATCTGCTGGTAGCCGGAAGCCTCAGCCACGCCCTGACGTACCTGCCGGCGGCCAACCTTCCCCGTTCCACGGGCGACTCCCCCCCGAAGATCGATTTGATCCTGCTGGATTTGATCCTGCCCGACTCCCGGGACGGCCAGACTTTCGCCCTCGTCAGTGAGGTGAGCGGCACCATTCCCATCATTGTGCTGTCGAACGTCAAAAACGAAGAGGCGGCCCTGCAGGCGATCCGGGAAGGCGCCCAGGATTACCTGACGAAGGGTGAAATTGACGGCAAACTGCTGAAAAAATCCATTTGGTACGCCATCGAACGAAACAACCTTTTCCGCGAACGCCTCCTGGCGAGTGAGGAACTGAAGTCGCACGAAAGACTCCTCCAACTCATCACCCGCATCTCGACTACGTTCATCAATCTTTCCTCCGAACAAATAGACGAGTCCATTGAACTGGCCCTCAAGATGGTAGGAAACTTCCTGGAAGCCGACCGCGCCTTCGTAATCCAGATCAACCGTGGGTATCCGCCCGGCCCGGTCCAACGTACCGGAAGCGACCACCCCGCGTGGGCGGATCTTCCGTTTGGAACCGCCCCGGTTACGGGACCGGCGAACCGACTGTCCCGTAACCGGCGAGAGCAACCCCGGACGGCGGTCGCGCAGTTGGCGGACCAGCCCCGTGACCGGCGGCCCTCTACCATCGGCGGCCCGGCCCGAGCAGAAAGTCCCGATGGCTTCCGCTACGAATGGGTGGCACCCGGCGTGGATGCCGGGGCATCGGACTGGCCCGGCGGTGTCCCGCCGGACGTGGGCATACTCGGGCTTTCCGACCCAGGTTGGGCCACGGAAGATTTGCGGGAAAGCGGGGTTTTTGTGCTTAACAGCCCGGAGGAACTGCCGCCGCACGAAGCGGCCTTCCGCAATGCGCTGCGGGCTTGCGGGATCGAATCGTTGCTGCTGGTGGCCATCTACTACGAAAAAAAGCTGGCCGCCCTGTTCGGACTAACTTCCCGGCAACCCGACAAGCTCTGGAACGGCGAAACCATCTCGCTGCTCAATGCCAGCGGCGAGGTCTTCTACCGGGCCATCAAAAAGAAACAGGCGGAGGAAGCCATCAAGGAAAGCGAACGGAACCACCGCACGCTGGTGGAAAGCATCAATGAAGGCCTGGTGTACGTGGATGCCGCCGGCTACGTTCTTTTCGTCAACGACCGGGTCTGTCAAATGCTGGGCTACGCGTCGGAGGAGTTGGTCGGAAAAGAAGCCGCCAATCCCCTCTTGTTCGACGAGAATTACCGGAACCTGATCCGGAGAAAGCGGGGACCGCGTCCGGGTGCTTCCGCTTCGAACCAGTACGAGTTGCCGATCCGGACCAGGAACAAGGAAACCCGCTGGATGTTGGTCAATATAGTCAATGGGCACACGGTGTTCAACGACCGCAACGAAACGGTGGGCAGCCTGGTGACGCTGGTGGACATCACCGACCGGAAGCGAGCGGAGGAAAAACTCCAGCGGGTGAACCAGGAACTCAAAACCTTCATCTACCGGGCCTCCCACGACTTAAGGGGCCCGCTGGCCTCGGTGCTGGGGCTTACCAACCTGGCTCAGATGCAGGTAAACGACGGCGAAGCCCTCAAGTTCTTCGACTACATCCGCACCAGCGTTTCCAAACTGGACCGAACGTTGAAAGCGCTGACGGACGTAGCCAACATCACCCAGGCGGTGGAGGACTTCACCGAAATCGATTTTCAGTACCTGATCGAAGAAGTGCTGAAAGCGACGCTGGTCAACAACGGGGTTGACCCGCCTACGGTGGAAACTGAAGTAAAGGTGCGGCAACCCGTCCGGTTCCTGAGCGTTCTGCAACCGCTTCGTTACGTGCTGGAAAACATAATCGACAACTCGGTGAAATACGGCTACCCCGGTCGTCCCTTGCAATTGACGGTGCACGTGGCGGTAACCGACCAGTTCGCCTCGATCGAAGTGGCCGACAACGGAATGGGGATCGCCCCGGCTTTGCACGGCCGGGTTTTCGACATGTTTTTCCGCGGCAACGAACGATCCCGGGGGTCTGGCCTGGGCTTGTACGTGGTGGACAAATTGCTGGGCAGCCTGAACGGAAATGTCCGCCTGGAAAGCGAGGAAGACGTGGGTTCGCGCTTTTTCATTCACCTGAAAAACATGGCTTAACGCGCAATTGCGTACTTTTGGGGCATGAAAAGAGCATCCCTGAGTCTGACTACGCTGGGCGGCCTTGCCGTAATGTGGCTCGTTGCGCCAGCCTGTCAACCCAAAGCAACGCCGGTTGAACAAAGTTCCGGCCGCCCGGTTGCCGAAGCGCCGGACCCGCGTTCGACCGTGGCCGTGCCCGCGGCAAA
>JACMKY010000093.1 GCA_014379925.1 Cytophagales bacterium
CGGCAATTCCAGACGTATTCGGCCACCTTCACCGAACCCTGGCTGGGCGGGCGCCGGCCCAACGCCTTCTCGGTCAGCCTGAGCCACACCGTGCAAAATCTTTTCGGTGGAATTTATGGAACGGGCCGTGACCGAGTGGGGGCTTTTAACATCAGCGGTCTTACCCTTAGTTTAGGCCGCCAGTTGCAGAAGCCCGACGACTTCTTCTCGTTGAGCAACTCGCTCTCCTATCAACGCTACGTACTCGAAAACTACGATGTGTTCCGCATAGGACTTGCTTCGGGCGTTTCCAACAGTATTTCTTTCAACACCACCCTCTCCCGCAACAGCGTGGATAATCCCCAGTTTTCGCGCAGCGGCTCCTCCATCTCGCTCAGCGTTTCGCTTACCCCTCCTTTCTCGTTGCTTCAATCGAACCGGAATTTTTCCGCCGAGTCGCCGGCGGAAAGGTATAAGTTTATCGAATACCACAAATGGATGTTCGATGCTACCTGGTACACGCCGTTGGTGGGCAAGCTGGTGTTGAGTACCCGTGCCCATTTGGGATTTTTGGGCAGTTACAATAAAAACCTGGTTAGTCCTTTCGAGCGTTTCGTGGTGGGCGGTTCCGGTCTGACCGGGCAAGGCGGCTTTAACATCGCCCGCGACATCATCGGTCTGCGGGGCTACGCCGACAACTCCATCGGGCCGCAGGGCGCCAACCAGGGAAATGGCGGCGGCGCCACCGGAAGCGCCAGTGGTGGGGTTGCCTACGACAAGTTCGTGATGGAATTGCGCTATCCGATTTCACTCAATCCGTCGGCAACCATCTTCGTGCTGGGCTTTGCGGAAGGCGGCAACAACTGGGGCAGCTTCCGGGAATACAATCCGCTCAACCTCTACCGTTCGGTGGGCGTGGGTGCCCGGATTTTCATGCCGGCCTTCGGCCTCATCGGCATTGACTACGGCTACTGCTTCGACACCGTTCCCGGACAACCGGATGCGGGGGGCAAGGGACGCTTCCACTTCACCATCGGCCAGCAGTTCCGTTAGGAAGGAGCCGATGCCCGCGATTGTGCAACAACTTATGGACTCACTATGATGAGAACGACCATTTTATTGCTAACTTTGGCCCTGATTTTGAGTCACGCTTCCGTGGCACAGAAGTTTGGCTACATCGACACGGATTTCATTCTGAGCAAAATGCCGGCCTATCCGAAGGCCCAAGCCGAACTGGATAAGTTTTCGGCCAAATCGCAGAAGGAGATTGAGGACCTCCACGCGGACGTGGACCGGCTGGAGAAAGCCTACCAGGCCGAGGAAATCCTCCTGACTGACGAGATGAAAAGGGAGCGGCGGAAAGCCGTCGAGGATAAAAAAAAAGAAGTTCAGGACAAACAGAACAAACTCTTTGGTTACGAAGGAGGAGAATTCCTCAAAAGGAAGGAACTGATAAAACCCATTCAGGACGAGATTTTCAAGGCGGTGGAAAAAGTAGCCCGCGCCAAGCAGTTGGCAGTCCTTTTTGACAAGGCCAGTGACATTACGATGATCTATACTGACCCCCGTCACGACTACACGGACTACGTGTTGGAAGAGCTAGGGTTGGGCGACAAGGAGGATACTGGTAACAAGACCAATCCGGATACCAACGACAATCAAATCGACAAATAAACCCCTATAACCAGTATTTCGAATCATGAAAAACAACCGCATCCTTGCTATTCTCTTCGTTTTGTTCGTGGGGGCTTCCGCCTCCGCGCAGACGATGCCCAAGTTCGGCTACACCAACGTAGACTATATACTGAGCCAGTTGCCCGACAGCAAGCGGATCGAATCCGAACTGAAAACGCACCGGAGCCAACTGGAAACCACCTTGCAGAACAAGTACAAGGACTTTGAAGGCAAGGCGAAGGATTACCAGACGAACGGAGCCAGCATGAGCGAAATAATCCGCAAGGACAAGGAAAAGGAGTTGCAGAATCTGCAATCCTCCATCCAGGAATTCGAGCGTAATTCGGAAGAGTCACTGCAGAAAAAACAGAAGACCCTGTTGGAACCCGTGTTGGAGAAGATTCAGAAAGCCATCAAGGAAGTGGCCAAGGAAAACGAATTTGCGTACGTACTCAACTCCGACGCGGGCTACGGCACTACCCCCATTCTGTTGCACGCGCCCGAGTCTGACAACATTTCGGATCTGGTACTGAAGAAAATGGGCGTGACGCCAACGGCCAAAACCGACGCCCCGACGAACCCTGCCACGCCGAACAACACCGCCGAAAAGGCTCCGGGCGCTAAAGCTGCTACCCCGAAGAAGAACTGATCGGGTACGAATGAAGGTGCGAAGGGACTTTCGGCGGGCGCCGGAAGTCCCTTTTATTTTGAATCAACGCGGAGAACATTCCCCGGTCAATTCCGTTTTCAGGAAGAGGAAAGATTCTTTTCGAAGCCCGGTGGGAAATGATCCAGGAAGTCAATATCTTTGGTAAGTGGGCTCCGGTAGAATTTGAAGGTCGTCATTACATCCGCTATGAACAAAACCAACTTAACCAACAAGCAAAATCCATTAACCAAACGACGGGAGCCTTTTCGGTTTATGTTGGGGCTGGGCATATTCGGCAGCGTGGTGTTTTTCTCACTGCTCACCCTGGTTTACGTTTCTCGCCGATCGGCTGCCAATTGGGTGAATTTCGAGCTGCCCACTGTATTTTGGTACAGCACGTTGGTAATCCTGTTGAGTAGCGTTACTTTGCACCTTGCCAACCAGGCTTTCAAGCGGGAGCATTTTTTCACCTACCGCGTTCAGATGGGTACCACGCTCACGTTGGGATTGGCGTTCATCACGATGCAACTCGCGGGCTGGGGGCAGTTGTTCAATCAAGGCATTACGCTCACTAAAAGCGTAGCGGGTGCCTTTGTATACCTGCTGTCCGGACTCCACATCCTGCACATTCTCGGCGGGTTGGTCTTTCTGGTGGTTATCTTTGCGGAGGCCCTCCGCCGGATCTCCTACGTGGATTCGTTCGTGTACAGTGTCAACCCGCCGAACCAGCTTCGGATTCGTCTGGTGACCACCTACTGGCACTTCGTGGACATTCTCTGGCTCTTCCTGTTTCTGTTCCTGTTGTATCAGCATTCGTAGCCAGCCATCAACTTTCCGCAGTCAGCCATCCGTTTTCACTTGCTGCTGGTGTACAACCCACGGCCGATAGTCCACGAAGAAAAGTAGGTGGTCAGTTCTTCGTTGGCAGACCCATCCATCAAGTACGGATGATTAAAACACCGGCGGTGTTGACCCCGGATAGTCAACGGGTGGCCGTTCAATCAATCTTTTCAAATCCGGCGTAGGGTTGCAAAATTTTGGGTAACAGGATGCCTTCTGAAGTCTGGTTGTTTTCCAGAATGGCTGCCAGAACACGGGGCAAAGCCAACGCGCTGCCGTTGAGGGTATGCAACAACTGGGTCTTGCCTTCTACCTTGTACCGCAACTTTAACCGGTTGGCCTGATACGTCTCGAAGTTGCTGATCGAGCTCACTTCCAGCCAGCGTTTCTGGGCGGCCGAATATACTTCCATATCGTAGGTAAGGGCGGCGGTAAAGCCCATGTCGCCGCCGCAAAGCCGCAACACGCGGTAGGGCAACTCCAACTTCCGCAACAGTCCCTGCACGTACTGGCTCATTTCCTCCAATACCGCGTAGGAATGCTCCGGCTGGCAAACCTGCACGATTTCCACCTTGTCGAACTGGTGAAGGCGGTTCAGGCCGCGCACGTGGGCACCCCACGATCCGGCTTCGCGTCGGAAACACGGGGTATAGCCTACATGCTTGACGGGCAGGTCCGCGCTCGCCAGGATTACGTCGCGGTAGAGGTTGGTGATGGGCACTTCGGCGGTAGGAATTAAAAAGAAGTCCTCTTCGGGAATGTGGTACATCTGACCGTCCTTGTCGGGGAGTTGGCCGGTGCCGAAGCCCGAATCGCGGTTGATGACCAAGGGTGGTTGGATTTCCACGTAACCGGCCCGCTGGGCTTCGTCTAAAAAGAAGTTGACCAGGGCCCGTTGAATACGCGCGCCTTTGCCCTTGTAAACCGGGAATCCCGCGCCCGTGATTTTGGTACCCAGTTCGAAATCAACGATGGGTCCCGTTTTCCGGTCGTACTGTTTAACGAGGTCCCAGTGGGGCAGGGCCGTTTCGGGCAGGTCGGGGAGTGTTCCGTGCTGGAGCACCACCTCGTTCTCTTCAGCAGTACGGCCCGCCGGAACGCTCGCGTGGGGCAGGTTGGGCAAGGTCACCAACACGTCGTAGAGTGCCTTTTCAGTCGTCGCCAATTCCTCTCCCCATTCCCTGGCGCGCTGCTTCAGTTCCGCCGTTTCCCGCCGGGCACTTTCGGCGGCTTCCTGGTTGCCCTCTTTCATCCGCTGCCCGATTTCTTTTGACAAGGCATTGGAGCGGGCCTGCGTGGTGTCCAGGTCCAGTTGAAGCTGACGTCGCTTCCGGTCAAAAGCCAGTATTCGGTCGACGTCTTCTTCGGCAGTTAAAAAAAACCGGTGTTTCAGCCTTTGGATCACGGCTTCCCGGTGGTCGCGGAGGTAGTTGAGTTGAAGCATCGAAGAATGAAGATGACAAGATCGGAGGAGAACCAGGGGGGCTTTCAGTAATCTCGGGGTTCAAAGAAGTTTATCCGCTCTTTTCGCGACTCGGGGTTGACGTGCCCCGCCGAACGCTCCGGGTCCGGGTTGAAAAATCCTTGGTCAACCGCACCGAATAACCAACACCCGGTTTATCGCATCAGAAACTGAGCATCTTGATGGCGGCCATGGCCGCTTCGTCGCCTTTGTTGCCGTGCTTGCCACCCGCCCGGTCAAGGGCCTGCTGTTGGGTATCGGGCGTGAGCACCCCGAAAATAACGGGTTTGTTGTATTTCAGGGACACTTCCGTAAGGCCGGTGGCCACCGCCTGGCAAATGAAGTCGAAGTGACGGGTTTCGCCCTGAATCACGCAGCCCAAGCCGATAACGGCATCCACGTCGCGGCGTTGGGCCATCCATTGCGCACCCAGGCTCAATTCGTAACTGCCCGGCACGTTCTTGCGGATCAGGTTCTCCGGCTGGACCCCGTGCGCCAGCAACGTGCGGACGGCGCCGTCATAAAGCGCTTCGGTCACCTGGGGATTCCATTCGGAAACGAGGAGGGCGAAAGTCTTGTCGCGGACGTCGGCCAAGCCTTCGGTAGAAAACTCGCTTAGGTTCTTGAGCGCAGTGGCCATGGTGTTTGCGTGATTTGCCAAACCTATCCGTTCATCCAACAAAAAAGGATAAAGCGATTCGCTCTATCCTCTTTCGGTCTAGCAGAAAGCAACGCTCGGATCAGTTGCCCGCCAGACCTTCGGCCCGGGACTTGTATTTCCGGGCGTTGGGCGCTTCGGGCGAATCGAAGTACTTTTCAACGATTTCATCGTAGGTACCAATGGCAGCCGTATAGTTCTTGTCCGCTTCGTAGGCGATGGCCAGTTTCATCAGATAGGTAGGCGTGAAATGCTTGTTGGGTTTGTAATTGGCGGCTTTCTGGTAGTATTCAATTGCCTCTTTCACGGCTTTTTTCTCCAGGTAGGCATCTCCAATGAGGGCATACGCCCGCGCTTGCAGCAGCAAATCCGAAGAACTGAAATCTTTCAGACGTTGGATGGCATCGTCGAATTTACCGTCTTTCAAATAAGCTACCCCGGCGTAGAAGTTTGCCAGGTTGCCCGTTTTGGTAGCGCCGTATTCGCCGTCGGCCAGGGTAGTGAATCCGTCGTTGGTGCCGTCGCCCTGGAGGGCTTTCTGCAAGGAATCCGCTTCGAAGTAGTTGACCGCGGGAAACAAGTACGGCTGGGCGTCGTTGTCCTGGCTGTTGAGGTAAAACCGGTAGCCGACCAAAGCCGCGATGGCCGCCACCACCAGACCCAGGGCAATCAGGAGGGGATTCCGGTATCTAACCAAAAGCGAATCCTTGGCGGTCAATCGGTCCAACAGGGCATTGGGGTCTTCCAGCAACGGCGTGGTTTTGCGTTCCTTCACAACTGCGCCTTCCTTGATGATTTTCTTTGCCATGGCTATCCGCAAAATTGGGAACGCAAAGGTAGCAAATCATCCGGAATTCAAAACGGGTTACGGAAGATTTTACTGGCACCGGTACCGAGGGTCTTTTCGCAGTCGCGGCGCCACTTACGGCGGACGGCTGGTTTCACGGGATTCGTATCTCTGAATGAAGGGCAATAACCCACCGGAACCAAGGCGCCGGGGAGGATTCACGCGGGCTTTCAACCAATTCATTCCGCGGGTGTGCCCATTGATGAAACACTTCTGCCAATTGAGGCAAGCCGCCTTTGGCTCGCCCCATCCAAGCCGCCACTTTTGTACCACGAGACCGGCGGTAACCGGTCAAAAATCTTTCTCTTCACCCCAAATCTTCAATTACCGTGAAAACCTTGCATTCCCTTCGTCGCCCGGTGCTGCTGGCCCTGCTGGTAGCCGCCTCACTGACCGCCTGTAAAAAAGACAAAGAAACCGAGCCGGAACCGGACCTGGCTTCCCGGGCGGCGGGTCAGTACACTTTCTCCGAACTGGCATTCGGCGGCAAAACCTACCCGGCCAGTAGCAGCAACCTCAAGGGTGGCGTGACTGTGACCCGCCAGACGGCCACCACGGTGGAACTGAAACTCAACGTCAACCAGAAGTCCGACAACGAACCCTTTATGGATGGATCCGCGGGTGGGATCCTGCTCACCGACGTGGGCAACGGGGAATTTGATTTGAACAAAGACGGCGAAAAACTGGGCCGGGGCAGCAAGAACAAGCTGGTTCTCAATGGTGAAGACGACAACGACGTGCGTTTTACCATCACCTTTACCAAATAAGGCCCTTTGGCTGCAGGTACGGGATTCCACGAAAGTAGGTCCTTCCCCGGCGCGGGCGCGTTCGGCGGCCCGCGCCACCACCTCGTGCACGGCTTCCACGCTAGGATTGCCGGACCAACTTTACCAACGCGTTGGTGTCCATCAGACGGCTCATGGGGTTTCACCCAGCATCTTCAGCATTCGTTGGTATTCGCGGTCCGAAATCTTAATGGGTTCTAGTACGGGGGTCTGGTAGCCAACCAACTTCTCGAAAGCCTGCGTTCCTCCGGCTTGTTTGATTTGTTCGGGAAAGTACGTTTGCAAACCAGGACGGCTGCATGGAATCTCCAACGTGTCTTTTGCGTTGGGTTGATCCGTTTGAGACTTGTTATTTCTTTTTGCGATCTGAGCCGATTGCTTCTCGATGGTGCGGGTAGCCATGGCGCGTTTGGTTCAAAGCGGGGGCTATTCGGTACGCGGGAAGAATGGACGAAAAAGCCCGTAGAAATGACTACGGGCTCTAAATATACAAAAGATTGGCTAAGGTCAATCCATGACGAAAGGATAGTCCTGCTGCACGTAGACGTCCTTGTAGGCTTCCTCGGCCGGCGGGTAGGGGGACTCCTCGGCGAAGCGGACCGAGTCCTCCACCTGAACCTTGATTTTGGCATCAATGGCGGCCAGGTCCTCCTCAGTGGCAATGCCGTTGGTCAGGATGGTGGATTTGACCTGCTCGATCGGGTCGCGCTGCTTGTAGCTTTCCAGTTCCTCCTTGGTGCGGTACTTCATCGGGTCCGACATCGAGTGGCCCTTGTAGCGGTAGGTGCGGAATTCCAGGAAAGTAGGTCCTTCCCCGGCGCGGGCGCGTTCGGCGGCCCGCGCCACCGCCTCGTGCACGGCTTCCACGTTCATGGCATCCACTGGTTCGGCGGGCATGTCGTAGGCTTCGCCCAGGGTATAGAGGTCGGTAACGTTGGAGGATCGCTGCACGGAGGTACCCATGGCGTAGCCGTTGTTCTCGACGACGAAAATGACGGGCAGTTTCCAGAGCATGGCCATGTTGAAGGCTTCGTGAAAGGCCCCCTGGCGCACGGCCCCGTCGCCCATGAAGGTGATGGAGAGGTTGGTGGTCCGGTTGTATTTCTCGGCGAAGGCCAGGCCGGCTCCCAGCGGGATCTGCGCGCCCACGATGCCGTGTCCGCCCACGAAGTTAACGGCCTTGTCGAAGATGTGCATGGAGCCGCCCTTGCCCTTGGAACTACCGGTCTGCTTGGCAAACAACTCCGCCATCACGGCGTTGGGGCTGGTGCCCAGGGCCAGGGGAATGCCGTGGTCGCGGTAGGCAGTGATCCACTTGTCGTCTTTCCGGAGGGCGCTGCGGGCGCCGGCGGCGCAGGCTTCCTGCCCGATGTAGAGGTGGCAAAACCCCTTGATCTTTTGTTGTCCGTACAACTGCCCCGCCTTCTCCTCAAACCGGCGCATCAGTTGCATGGATTCGTACCAGTGCAGGTAAGTCTCTTTTGGGTATTGAATCTTGGTTTTGATCGCTTTTCCATTCACTAAACCACCATTTTGTTCGGTCGCGTTGGTGGCTTTGCCAGCCAGGGACTTTTCTTTTACACTTGCCATGGTAGGTGGGAGCTTTTGGTTGGATTGCGTTTGCCTGGTCTTGACCCGGGGGTTCACCGCAAACGGTCTTGCGAAAGTAGGCAAAAACTACGGAAGAAGGAAAAACCGGAAACGATAATTCTTGCGTTCTTTGCGTCTGGGTGACGTACCTTGCGGGTTCATTCAAGGCAGTTGGCAACTGGGCCGCGCACCCACAAACGGATGTACCTGGAGAAAATCAATCTGTTGAATTTTAAGAATTACGAGGAGGCAAGCTTTTCCTTCAGTCCCCAGATCAACTGTTTTTTGGGCGGAAACGGGAGTGGCAAGACGAACCTGCTGGATGCCATCTATTACTTGTGCATCAGCAAGAGCGCCTTCGCGGCCAACGATGCCCAGAGCATCCGCCACGGGGCCGATTTCTTCCTGGTGGACGGATTCTTCCACTCGGACGGCCTGGCGGCGAACGGTGCCGGAGGCCGTCCGCCGGAGGATAAGGTCTTCCAGATCACCTGCGCCCTGCAGAAGGGACAACGGAAGGTGATCCTCTCCGACAAGAAGCCCTACGAAAAACTGGTCGAACACATCGGGCGTTTTCCGGTGGTGCTCATCGCCCCCAACGACACGGACCTGGTGCGCGAGGGCAGCGAAGAGCGGCGGCGCTTCTTCGATACCATGCTTTCCCAAATCGATCCTCTTTACCTGGAAAACCTGGTGCAGTACAACAACCTGCTTAAGCAACGCAACAGCCTGCTCCGCCTCTTTGCCGACCGTCGCTATTCCGACGAGGATATGATCGAAACCTACGACGCACCCCTGATCGAGTTGGCGTACCAGCTCTACGGGCAGCGGCGGGAGTTCATCGGCATCTTCCAGCCCGTTTTTCAGAAGCACTACACCTACCTGAGCGAAAGCCGCGAGTCGGTGGACTTGGTCTACGAATCGGAACTGGCCGACCCCAACTTCCGGCGCGACTTCACCCATAGCCGCGTCCGCGACCTGCAGCTCCAGCGTACCAACAAAGGGGCGCACAAGGACGATTTTATTTTTGAGATCAACGGCTTTTCGCTGAAGAAGTTCGGTTCGCAGGGCCAGCAGAAATCCTTCGTCATTGCTTTGAAGCTGGCCCAGTTCGAAATCATCGCCCACCACAAGCAGTTCCGGCCCCTGCTGCTGCTCGACGATATCTTCGACAAACTCGACGACCGCCGCATCTGGAAACTGACGCAGATGATTGCCGACGAAATCTTCGGGCAACTGTTCGTGACCGATGCCCGTCCCGAACGCACTGAGCGGTTCTTCAGCGGACTGGGCACGCAGCGGCACTCCACCTGGCGGCATTCGGTTCCGGCCAACGCCCAGCCGAACGCCGATCAGGTAAAGGTTTTCCGGATGGGACCCAGCGAATGACCCGGCGTCCGGGAGCTATCCGACAAAAAACGGAGGGGATACGGGCAAATTTTCCAAAAGTACTAACTTGCCGCCCGGATGGCATTTGGCCACTTACTCAGTTCATTCCATGGTCAAGAAAATAGTGCACGTGGGGGAAGTGGCCTGCGGAGCCGATCCGCTTTTCCTGATTTCCGGTCCCTGCGTGATCGAAGACGAAAGCGTGATGATGCGGACGGCCGAAAAGCTGAAGGAGGTATCCGAACGGCTCCGTCTGCCCCTCATCTTCAAGTCCTCCTTCCAGAAGGACAACCGCAGTTCGCTGAATTATTACCGGGGACCCGGCCTGGAAGAGGGGTTGAAAGTGCTGGCCCGCATCAAGCAGACGTTTGGTTTTCCGCTCCTTTCCGACGTGCATTACCCCAGCCAGGTGGCCGCCGCCGCCGAAGTGCTGGACGTCATCCAGATTCCGGCGTACTTGTGCATGCAGACCGACCTGATGGTGGCCGCCGCCGGGTCGGGCCGGGTAATCAACATCAAGCATGGGCAGTTCCTGGCGCCCGACAACATGAAGAACCCCGCCCAAAAAGCCGTCGAATCGGGTAACGACCAGATTATCCTCACCGAGCGGGGATTTACCTTCGGCTACAACGACCTGGTGGTGGACCCGCGGGCTTTTTACTTCCTCAACCAGACGGGCTTTCCGGTGGTGTTCGACATCACGCACGCCATCCGCAAGTACGGCATTCCGAGCGCCGACCCGAAGGGAGGCAACCGCCCCGTGATGCCGACCATCGCGCGGGCCGGGGTGGCCGCTGGCGTGGACGGCATCTTCCTGGAAGCCCATCCCGACCCCACCAACGCCCTCTGCGACGCAGCCAGCCAGTTATCGATGTACGACCTGGAAGAGTTCGTCAAGCCGTTGATCGAGTTGCACGAGATCGAAGTGAGGTACCGGAAAAGTGAAACGATGAGTAGTTGAGGAATAAAGAGGCCTGTTGAAGGCCGCAATGGGCAGCGGCACCCGGTACGTTACGAGCAACCCCTAACTCCCCCTCATGGAACTCTACCTGGATTCAGTGGACATTAAAGAGATCGAAGAAGCCGTTCAACTGGGCACGCTCTCCGGCCTGACCACCACGCCTACGTTCATGCACCGCCACGGCATCACCGACATCGACGGCACGATTCTGAAGCTGGCCGGTATGGTTCCCGTGCTGCAAGTGGAAGCGCTGGGCGACTACGCCGACGAGGTGTACCGGGAAGCCCACCGGCTCCTGGACCTGGGATTGAATCAGGAAACCACTGTATTCAAGATTCCGGTTTCCATCGAAGCCATCAAGGCGTGCAAGCGGCTGACCGACGAAGGCATCATGGTCAACATCCACCTGGTCTACACCCTGCAACAGGCCTACATGGCCGCCATTGCGGGCGCCACCTACGTGTGTCCGCTGGTGGGACGCTTGCAGGACCAGGGCTACGACGCGCTGGCCCTCATCGAGCAGTGCGTGGAGATGGTGAACTACTACGAATACGACAGCAAGATCATGTTTTCTTCGGTGCGCCACGCCGAACACGTGCGCAATGCCATCACGCTGGGCGTCCACACGTGCACCATGCCCTGGGGGGTGATGAAGAACCTGACCGAGAACAACCTGACCAAGCTCGGCACGCAGCAGTTCGTGGAGCACACCCGACTGGTGACCCTGCGCGTGGGCGACGTGCTGCGCGACGTGCAGTCGGAGGTGGGCCTGGAAGATACGGTGATGGACGCCATCGTGCGGATGACCGAGTCGGGACTGGGCGCCGTGGCCGTGGTCGACGCCAATCGCAAGCTGGCCGGGGTGTTCACCGACGGCGACCTGCGCCGCCATCTGAAAGACAACGGGAAGGCTATTCTTCAACAACGAATGGCGGACATTTCCTACAAATCGCCGCTTACTGTTTCGGCGGATGCGCTGCTGATCGAGGCCGTGGACTTGTTCAAAAAACACCGCGTGGATAACCTCATCGTTACCCGGGCCGACGCGCTGGTGGGTATCCTCGACGTGCAGGATTTGGTCAAACTCAATTTGCTGGGGTAGAAAAGGGTTGAATTACGAATCACAATAGAAGGCGAAAACCCGATCCACAACCCACCATTTACACTCATAACTCATCGCCTATCACTTTTTGGGGGATATCGAATTCTTGTTCGAAGCCATCGGCGGGCAGTTTCTGACGCCGGCACCGGTCATTGCGGAGAAGCTAACGGATATCCGGGCGTTCCTCTTCGATTGGGATGGGGTGTTCAACGGGGGAACGAAGGGAGAAGGCCTGACCAGCCGGTACTCCGAGCCGGATTCGATGGGCACCAACCTGCTGCGCTTCGGCGGGTGGCAACGGCACGGAACCCTGCCGGTCGTGGGCATCCTCACCGCGCTCGATAACCCCACCGCCGTCCAACTGGCCCGCCGCGAACACTTCCCAGTGGTTTACTTCGGGTTCAAGCACAAGGAGGAAGCCTTTCTCCATTTCTTGGAAACTTACCACTTGCAACCCTCGCAAGTCGCCTTCGTGTTCGACGACGTGATCGACTTGTCGGTGGCCCGGCAGTGCGGCTTGCGTTTTTTCGTGAGCCGGCCGGCCAGTCCCCTGCTGCGGCGGTTCGTGACCGAGCGTCAACTGGCCGATTACGGCAGCGGAAACTCGGGTGGCAGCCACGCCGTGCGCGAAATCTGCGAACTGATCCTGGGCCTGCAAGGACGCTACGAAGCGACCTTGGAAGCAAGAATCGCCTTCCACGGTCCGTACACCCGCTACCTGACCGAACGAAACCAGACCACCTTGCACTGCTACACGCCGCTGAACGGCCGCATCGGGTTGGTGATGCCCTGAGGCCATCACGCCCGGGGGTTTGGTTCGGATAACTGGCTCAGTACTTTTTCTACCTTTCTTCGGAGCGGCTCCAGGTCCTTCCGGACTGCCCGCTTGTTCAAACGATGCACGTAGAGGTACAATCCCGCGACCAGGAAAGGGTAGACGCTGCCAAAAGCGGAACGCGTCGTGCCCCAAACGAACAAGACAATGCCCGTGAACAACGGCAAAAGATACCAGAACAATACGGTGTTGAGTAGCTTGATCTGGTTATCTATTTTTTCGAGCGAAACGGTAAGCGCTTGTCGGATGTTCGAGGCGGGGTCTCCCGGCTGGGTTGTCCGCTTCGCTTTCTGTAATTGGTGGATGATGAAAAGACTGCTCAATACCAGCACCGCCGCCCCGGCTTGGGCTACGCGCACGTGACGGATGATTTTTGCCGGAACGTAGGGCAGGGCAAACAGTACGATTCCGAAGAAAATCATTAGCCCGACTGCCGCCGCAATCTCCACCTGATCCCTGTGGGCGATCTTACGGTCGAATTTGCCCATTTTTCTTTTTGTGTGGAAAATTAATTGCTTGATATCCATGTCGATGGCGGTTTCGGGAACGGCTTCGTTCCATAGTTTTTGAATTTCCTGGTCAGTCATCGGTTTATCGGGTTAAGCAGTGGTACAATCTCTTTTTAATTCGATTGAGGCGGACTGAAACGTTATTTTCGGTGATTCCGATTACCTCCGCGATTTCACGGTGAGGCAATTCCTCCAAAAACAGGAGAATGAGCGTCCGATCCGTTTCATTCAACCGGGCGATGCACCGGTAGAGCATCGCCACCTTCTCCTTTTTTTCCGTTTCTTCCCCCGCATCCGCACTGTCGGCTACCAAGCGGACGTGTTGCAGCCGAACTTCCTGCTTTTGCTGGCGGTTGAGCTTGAGTGCGTACTGTAGACACACGTTGAGGGTCACCCGGTAAAGCCACGTGTTGACGTTGGCTTTCCCCTGAAAAGAGCCAAGGGATTTCCACACGTTCAAGAGTACCTCTTGGAACAGATCCTGCCGATCTTCCTGGTCACGCGCATACGCTCCGCAAATCCGGTAGATGCGTTGTTTGTTCTCCCGCAGCACTTCTTCAAACAACTCGTCCAAATGGTCGGGCATCTCAATGATCGGAAGACAATTATTGATTGGTTGAGGACAACC
>JACMKY010000094.1 GCA_014379925.1 Cytophagales bacterium
ACGGAGGTACCAGCCGCACCCGTTGCCGGAGTAAAGCCGGTGATCGTTACTGGGGATGCGGGCTGGGTAACGGTAAAATCGCCGGTAGAAGTAACGGTTTGGGTGCCCACTTGCACGGTGACTTTACCGGTGCTGGCCCCGGTTGGAACGCTTACGGTCAGGCTGGTGGCCGTGGCGGCTGAAACCGTAGCCGCTGTACCGTTGAACTTCACGGTGTTGTCGGTGGTGGTGGAAAAGTTGGTACCGGTAAGCGTTACGGGGGTGCCGGCCGTACCCGAAGCGGGAGAGAATCCGGTAAGGGTTAGGGCAGCGGTAGCCGGGGTAGCCGGATCCGGATCGTCGCTTGGCTGGCAACCGCTCCACACCAGGAAGAAAAGGCACAGCGTAAATAGGATGGGTGCTTTTTTCACAAGTTCAAAAGATTAAAACGATACGAGAATAGGTCCTGCTTTTGACTAGGCAGCAAAAAGTAACAGCGTCTTTGCTGAATGAGCACTTTTTAAAAGAAGGTAAACCAATAATCCTCATCCTTGTACACCATTTTACCGCGTTGAAAAAATTTAAAGACAAGTTGATTGCCTCCACCATCGATAACGCTGCCAGGAGTGACTATCCCAAATACGCCTGGCGAAGCAAATTTTGTGTCAGGGCGACAAGGATCTTGCCACATAAAACCTCCGTTGGTTTTGATGAAACCCCCACTGGGTGTTACAGAAGTGGGCGTTAAGCGCAGATAATCGCCCGTAGTCATACTCTTATCGTAATCTCTTAAACCTTGTGGCGTTGACACATTCCTCTCCATCGCCCACTTTCCATCAGTGAACTGAACAAAGTTTTTGTGCTCAATTACTCCTTCGCCATTCGCGCAAAAATCACTTACGTCGGGTGCCGGATTCGCGTACTCTTCGACTGTTACTCTTGTGTACGTACCATCAGCCCTAAATGTGATGGATTCAGAGGCAGCCCGGTAATAAGTATTAAAATACAATCTTTTGTAATTAGGCGCGCATAGGGTAGTATACCGAGGGATACCATCGATGCAGCACCCGTTGATATACTGGCCACCGGTTATAACCTCGGGACCACCATTTTTTGTCGTTATGCCTGAGCTCTTGGTAGTGCTCGAAGTCCAAAACCAATGCTCGCCTTCAGCAAGCACCAGTGAACAGGAATTTGATCCTAAATTTTTGGAACCACCTGCATTATTTACTACAACCGGTATAACTGTTTCATCAAGCGGCTGGCCAGTTTCATTGTAAGGCGTGATGGTAACATCAAAAATATGGGAAGGGGTACCGGCAGGCAGTACCCCACCGGAATTAATAAAATCGGCTAAATTAAAGCCAAACCCAATCGCGGACACGGTATCACTCGGGGCGACTTCCGGTATTTCAGGCACGTCATAAAAAAAGGTTGCGCTGCCACCGGCACCGACCGTACTAATGACTTGGACATAGGCACCAGCGACATTTTTTGTGGTATCCCGGTGCAAAAACTTGATGGGCGTTTCTGTCCCATTTACCACGTAGAGGGTATCTTTAATGCTGATTCTCAACGATGAACCGCCCGGGGCCACCGGACTTTTACCCGGCTTTTTAACCGCACCGAAAAACTGCAGATGATCCGAAAACTTGTCCATATCGGCAATGGTCGTGGGGTCCGCGGGCTTTTCCGTGGTGGGGTCTGCTTCGGGTTCGTCCGGTTTGCACGAAAGAAGGGAAACGCTACTGACCAGCACGAGGCAGGAAAAATAAAAGAGTTGAGTGAGAATTTTCACGGCGTTAAACTTTGAAGTGGATTTTTTGCGTTAATTCCCTCAAAGTAGAAAAGTGATCACCCGGAAAGCCCCCCCACTTCGCCCGTGGCGGTTATCACTCCGTAAGTGGCGGTTTTTGAGACACAAGTGCGCGGGGCAAAAGCGGGGGAATCGGGTGCATCTCAAAGGGTGGCCGCGGGGAGGTTGCCAGGCGACCATTTGAAACGCACCCTGCGAAGCCCAAACTCGGAACCGGGAAGGGCCGCGAAAGCTGACTGCTCAGTACGCCTCGTCGAGGGCGAAGAGCGGCGGGCGGCTCATCCAGCGCCCCCGCGTAAAATCCGGGAACAATTGCGGGGCGCCACCCCCCGCAATCGACATCTCCGACAATGGACTGATCACGCTCCAGGCCGCCGCATCGTAGGCGTCGAGCGGGGTGGGGGCCTTGCGCTTCACCGATTCCACGAAGGCGTGGAGCACGAAGAAGTCCATGCCCCCGTGGCCGGAACCGGTGGCCTTTTCGGCGTACTTCTTCCAGAGCGGGTGGTCGTAGGAAGTCAGGTATTTTTCGGCCGGTTCCCAGGTGTGCGCCGGGCTGGTTCCCTCCAGGTAGATCGTGTTGCCGTCGTTCATCCACAGGCCCTTGGTGCCCTGCACCCGGAAACCCAGCGAGTAGGGACGGGGCAGGTTGGTGTCGTGGCTCACCAGCACCGATTCGCCGTTGGCGGTTTGGATCACCGTCGTCACCACGTCACCCAGCTTGAAGTCCACCTTGGCGTTGGGGTGATTCTCGCCGCCTTTTTCCACCACGTACCCGTGCAGGCCCCGCGCCTTGGTGGCCGTGGCGGTGAGCGAGACGAAGCGGTTGCCCCGGTTGATGTCCAGGCAGGTGGCAATGGGGCCGATGCCGTGGGTGGGGTAGAGGTCTCCGTTGCGTTTGACCGAATGGGCGGTGCGCCAGTGGGCTTCGTGCACCCCCTTCGCCCCGAACTCCGCCCCCGGCTCGAACTTCACCGACCGCAGGTCGTGCTGGTAGCCGCACTGGCAGTGAACCATCTCGCCAAACATCCCCTGCCGCACCATGTTGAGCACGGCCATCACGTCGCGGCGGTAGCACACGTTTTCCAGGATCATGCACGGCACGCCGGTGGCTTCCGAGGTGTTGACCAGGTCCCAGCATTCCTCGACGGTGTTGGCCGCCGACACTTCCACGCCCGCGTACTTACCGGCTCTCATCGCGGCCACGGCCATCGGCGTGTGCCATTCCCAGGGCGTGGCGATGATCACGCCGTCCAGGTCGTCGCGCTTCAGCATTTGCAAATAAGCCGATTCGCCCTGCGCATAGGCTTCGGGCTTCTTCTGTCCCGCCTTGGCAATGAGGCCCTGGGCGATGGTAATCCGCGCCGGGTCGATGTCGCAGATGGCGGGCACGGTCACGTCGTCGCGGTAGAGGAGGTTTTGCAGGTGGTTGGTGCCGCGCAGGCCCACCCCGATGAAGCCGATGCGGGCTTTCTTGGCTACGTCGGCGGGGGAAGGCCAGGCCAGGTTGGGGGCCAGGGCCAGCCCCGCCCCGGCGAGGGCGTTTTGCTGGATAAAACGGCGGCGGTTGATCATGGGAGTGGATGGGTTTATGGGTGGATGGGTTTACGAGTGAAACTACGCTCCTCTTTGTTTACTACCTGCTTGCAATGATCAATGTCCGTATTGGTCTCAATATAGCGGGGTTAAGAATTTTTCGTGGAAAATCACCAAAAAAAATCCATTTTTGGGTCGGCTGAAGCGTTTATCCAGCGCTTACCAACGGACTTCATCCGGTGCCTGGCCAGCGGATCGCGCATGGAAAAAGTAGTGATTGGAATTGACGTGGGAGGAACCTCCGCCAAACTGGGCGTGGTCAACCGCGCGGGAACCATCCGGTGGCAGACCTCCTTTTCCACGCAGTCGAGCCTGGAGGAGTTTTTCGCGCGGGTGGGCGAAGCCATTCAAACCGCCCAGGCCCAGCTGATTCCGGCCGTGGAGGTGATCGGCATCGGCGTCGGGGCTCCGGCGGCCAACGCCCGCTCCGGCACCTTGCAGGCCGTCAACATGAACTGGTCGGGGAACGCCCGGCCGGGTCCCCCGGATGGCCGCCGACCCAACTTCCGGGAAGCCCTCTCCCGGGCGGTGGGCTTGCCAGTGGTGCTCGACAACGACGCCAATGCCACGGCCCTGGGCGAGATGTACTTCGGGGCGGCACAGCACCTGCGCGACTTCATCCTGGTTACCCTTGGCACCGGACTGGGCAGCGGGTTCGTGGTAAACGGCAACCTGGTCTACGGGTCGGACGGGCTGGCGGGTGAAATGGGCCACATCTGCGTGGATATGAACGGACGCGACTGCGCCTGCGGACGGAAGGGCTGCCTGGAAACCTACGTATCGGCCAACGGGCTCAAACGGACGGTGTTCGAGCTGCTGGCCCAACGGCGGACGGAAAGCCCCCTGCGCGGGGTGAGCTACCACGCCCTGACGGCCCGCATGGTGAGCGAAGCCGCCGAAGCCGGCGACCCGATCGCCGCCGAAGCCTTCGAGCTGACCGGCAAGATCCTGGGACTCAAGCTGGCCGACGCCGTGGCGCACACCAGTCCGGAAGCCATCATTCTGTTCGGCGGCCTGGCCGGAGCGGGCAAACTGATTTTCGAGCCCACCGCCCGTTATTTGAAGCAATTTATTTTGCACATTTACCGCACCGATCTGCCGCTGTTGCCTTCCGCCCTGCCCGGCTCGGACGCCGCCGTGCTGGGCGCCGCCGCCCTGGCCTGGGACAATAATCAATGATGGGTGGGAGCAGACAACAGGCAAAGAGGATGCTTTCACGCCCAAACTCATAAACTCATCCACTCCTCAACTCATATACTCCTCATGGACGTTTTGAACTATCCCGAAACCACTTTTGAGAAACTGCCGGTAACCGTCTTTGCCGAGGCCAGGGAAGGGGCCATCCACGTAGCCCGCGAGATTGCCGATCTGATCCGAAGCAAGCAGCAGAAGGGGGAAAGGGCAGTGCTCGGCCTGGCCACCGGATCTTCGCCCATCGGCGTGTACCGGGAGTTGGTGCGCCTGCACCGGGAAGAAGGGCTGAGTTTCGCCAACGTGGTCTCTTTCAACCTCGACGAATACTTTCCCATGCAGCCCGATGAATTGCAGAGCTACCGGTATTTCATGGACCAGCACCTCTTCCGGCACGTGGACATCCGTCCCGAAAACGTTCACCTTCCCGACGGAACCCTGCCGGTGGAGAAGGTAAAGGAATTTTGCCAGGCCTACGAGAAGAAGATTGCCGACTTCGGTGGCCTGGACCTGCAACTGCTGGGCATCGGCCGGACGGGGCACATCGGTTTCAACGAACCCGGTTCCCCGGCCAACTCGCCCACGCGGCTCGTTAAACTCGATCCGCTGACGATCACCGACGCCGCCAAGGACTTCATCAAGGAAGAATACGTTCCCCTGCGGGCCGTGACGATGGGGGTGGGCACCATCATCAAGGCCCGCCGCATTCTCCTGCTGGCCTGGGGCGAGGGCAAGGCCAAAATCCTGCAGAAGACGGTGGAAGGCAAGATCTCGGACGAAGTGCCGGCATCTTTTCTGCAACCGCACCCCGACGTGAAGGTAGTCGTCGACCGCTGGGCCGCCAGTGAACTTACCCGCATCAAGACCCCCTGGCTGGTGGGGATGTGCAACTGGGATGCCCCGTTGATCCGCCGGGCGGTGATCTGGCTGAGCCTCAAAACCCGCAAGCCCATCCTGAAACTGACCGACGAAGATTACAAAGACGGCAGCCTGAGCGACCTGCTGGTGCAGGCGGGCAACGCCTACAACCTCAACATCCAGGTTTTTAACGCCATCCAGCACACCATCACGGGCTGGCCAGGCGGCAAACCCCACTCCGACGACACCAACCGGCCCGAACGGGCTGCCCCGCCGGTGAAGCGCTCGGTCATCTTCAGTCCCCATCCCGACGACGACGTGATCTCGATGGGCGGTACGCTGCTCCGCCTGGTCGACCAGGGCCACGACGTCCACGTAGCCTACCAGACTTCCGGCAACATCGCCGTTTTCGACGACGACGCCCGTCGCTTCGCCGACTTCGCCCTCGACTCGGCCCGGAAACTGGACGTGGACGTGGCGCGGATGCAAGCCATCCACACCGAACTGGTGGAATTCCTCAAGCACAAGAAGCTCGGCGAGGAAGATAGCCCTGTCGTGCAGGACATCAAGGCGCTGATCCGGAAGGGAGAAGCCGCCGCCGCTTGTCGCTTTTGCGGGGTGAAGGAAGAAAATGTGCACTTCATGAACATGCCCTTCTACGAGACGGGCCAGGTGCAGAAGAAGCCCCTGGGTGAAGCCGACATCCAAATGGTGACCGACCTGTTGCAGGCGATCCAGCCCCACCAGATCTTCGCCGCTGGCGACCTGCGCGACCCGCACGGCACGCACCGCGTTTGCCTGGACGCCATTTTCGCCGCCCTCGAGCGCCTCAAGGCGCGGGGGGAAACCTGGGTAAAGGATTGCTACGTGTGGCTCTACCGGGGCGCCTGGCAGGAGTGGGACGTGGAGGAAATCGAAATGGCCGTTCCCATCAGTCCCGAAGAACTCATGCGCAAGCGGAAGGCCATCTTCAAACACCAGTCGCAAAAGGACAGCGCGGTGTTTCCCGGCAACGACAAGCGAGAGTTCTGGCAACGCGCCGAAGACCGCAACCGCACGACGGCCCAACTCTACGACGAACTGGGCCTCACCGAATACGAAGCCATCGAAGCCTTTGTCCGCCACCGATTTCTGTAGAAAGTTGATGAGTTGATGAGTGAAGAAGTTTATGAGCAACAAGTATTGAACTCACGCATTCACGCAATGCATCGACGCCACCCCTTCACTCATTAACTCATCGACCCATAAACTCATCAACTCCAATGAACCCGACCCTTCTCATCCTGGCAGCTGGCATGGGCAGCCGGTACGGCGGACTCAAGCAAGTGGACCAGTTCGGGCCCTCCGGCGAAACCATCCTCGATTACGCCGTCTACGACGCGTTGCGGGCCGGTTTCGGCAAGGTGGTCTTCATCATCCGCCACGCCATCGAAGCCGAGTTCCGGGCCAAGTTCGACGGCCGCTTCGACGACCGGATTTCCGTCCGGTACGTCTACCAGGAACTGGACATCCTGCCCGAGGGCTTCGCCGTCCCGGCCGACCGCACTAAACCCTGGGGTACAACCCACGCCGTGTGGGTAGCGGCTTCGGCCATCGAAGAGCCCTTTGCCGTTATCAACGGCGACGATTTCTACGGTGCTCACTCGTACCGGGTGATGGTCGATTTTCTGCGGAACGGTTCCCGGGGCGGCACCGATGACCACAACTACTGCCTGCTGGGTTTCCGGCTAGCCAACACGCTCTCCGAGAACGGAACGGTGTCGCGGGGTGTCTGCGAGGTGGATGGTCAGGGCTTGCTCAAAAAAGTGACCGAACGCACCCGGATTGCGCGCCAGCCCGACGGCTCGGTCGCCCACCAGGAGCCGGACGGCACGTTGGTGCCGCTCTCGGCGGACGACGTGGTTTCGATGAACATGTGGGGCTTCATGCCGTCGGTGTTCGGGCAGTGCGGCCAGCTTTTCGGCGCGTTCCTCACCCGGCAAATCGACAATCCCAAGGCCGAATGCCTGTTGCCCACTTCAGTCGATGAGTTGGTGCGGGCCGGCCAGGCCCGCGTGCACGTGCTGACCAGCCCCGAACAGTGGTTCGGCGTCACCTACCCCGACGACAAGCCAGTGGTGGTTGGCAAGCTGGCCGAACTGGTGCAGGCGGGCACGTATCCCGAAAACTTGTGGGGGTAAAATATTCAAAAGCCCCGGTAAACGGAATGGTTGGTGTTCACGGACGGATACCATCATTTTGACCCGGATGACATTACTCTGGCTTCAGTTGGTTGTTGACTACCCAACCTGAAAGACGCCGGTTACGCATCTGCTAGTAACCAACCCCTTGTAAGAACGGGGGTTGGTAAAAACCGACGACAGTGCCCGGATGCACATTTGTCCCGTATCCTACGTTTCCGGTCCTGCCGGTTTCACCCCGCCACCAACCCGTACCCAGTAAATTTCGCCAAACGCCGGCAAAATCCCCGCTATCTTCCCCGAAAGGGTACGCCGTTGGGGATGCCGGTACATGGGAGTGGGATTCAATCCGGAGAAAACTACCTTTCGGTTTTCAACAACCGCCTCCGGGTAGGGGTCATCCGTGAAAAAAATTCTTCTTTTCCTTCCGCTTTGTTTCGCCTTCCCGCAACTCCGGGCCCAAGGCAACCCCGTTCAGTTTACCGCCAAAAAAGAGAAGTCCGTCGTGGGCACGGTCCAGACGGTGGCCATTCGCGTGGCCGACTTCACCGGCGTCACCACGGTCCAGTTCACGCTGCAGTGGCCGTCGGCAACCTTTCAATTCACTTCGGTGAGTGACTTCGGCCTGCCCGACCTGGACGCTACCCATTTCAACACCACACTGGCGACCTCGGGTAAACTGACGTTCAGCTGGGACGACGTCACTACGCAGGGCTCCCCGCCGTTGTCTCCGGACGCCGTTCTCTTCCGGATCAACTTCAACGTACTCGGTCCGGTACCGCCCGGCGCTACGCTGGATCTGTCGCCCACGCCCACGCCCACCGAAGTAACCCGCTTGCTGAAAGTGACCAGCGTGGTGTTCAACAACGAGAACCTGAGCGGCTGCAATTGCAATTAGGTTCTCCCAACCCGTACGCGCCTTCCCCCTTGACCAGCTATGGAAAATCGTTACCCAACTGCCAAATCCCCCAACCGAGGCGGCTCCCCGCCCCGGGTAGTTGCCCAAAACGCCCGTCGAAAGCGCCGGACGCTGGCCGGAACCGTGCTCTTGGTGGCCCTGACCACCCTTGCCCTGGCGGACGGCGGCAAAACGACCCGTCCTGCTTCGCCGAAGGCTTCGTCAAACCCTCCCTCTTTGCCGGAAAAAAATCCCGGGAAGAAGGCCCGCCAGGTAACCTCCGTTCCAACCCTGACGGGCCTTGATCCAACCCGCAATCGGCTCGCCGTGTCCAATGCCGCCCCGGTGACCCTCACGTTTTCGGAGGCGATGAGTACGGCCACGGCCAGTCCCGCCGCCATTTTCGTGCACGGCTCGCGCACGGGCCGGCGAAACGGCACCTTCAGCGGAGCGGGCACAGCAGTGGCGACCTTCCAACCCGACGGGGCTTTCCAACCCGGCGAAACCGTATCGGTGACCACCACCACGGCGGCACAGAACGCGGGCGGTACGTCGCTGGCCTCTCCCCACGTCTACTCGTTTACGGCGGCGGCGGCCCCAGCCCCGGCCAACTTCATTGCCAACTTGCCGTCGAGCGCCGGCAACCAGCCCCACGCGGTGTACGCGGCGGATTTTGACGGCGATGGCGATGCGGACGTGGCCCTGGCCAACGCGGGTTCGAGCTATTTGACCGTCCGGAAGAACAACGGCGACGGCACGTTTGCCGGTTCCGTCAACGTCGCGTTGCCCGGTACGACCGAATCAGTCTTCGCGGCGGATTTCGACGGCGACGGGGATGTGGACCTGGCCGCGTCCAGCGTGGGGCTCTCAACCTTGTTCATTCGGACCAACGATGGTTCGGGGGCTTTCAGCTTCAAGGCGGATTTGATCCTGCCCGTCGGAAGCCAACCCTTCTGCGTGTTCGGGGCCGACCTCGACGGCGACGGGGACGTGGACCTGGCCACTACCGCCAAAACGCAAGGCAGCGCCTACATCTTCACCAACGACGGCACCGGTACGTTTGTCCGCACCGTGGCCGCGGCGGGGAGTTCGCCGTACGCGCTCACGGCCGCGGATTTCGACGGCGACGGCGACGCGGACCTGGCCGTGACCAACGCCATTCCGCCCTTCCAGGTGACCATCAAACGCAACGACGGGTCCGGCTCTTTTTCGGGCGGCACGGTGGTGGCCGTGGGTAACAACCCGCAGTCCATCTACGCCGCCGATTTCGACGGCGACGGCGACGTGGACTTCGCCACGGCCAACCGGAGCGGAAACTCGGTGTCTAT
>JACMKY010000095.1 GCA_014379925.1 Cytophagales bacterium
AAGCCGGTCTGCCCCACCAACCCCGCCCGCCCGCAGAGCTCGAACGTCTCCAAACCGCCAAACACCTTGAGCAACCCGAAGGTCACGTTTCCGAACGGTCCCGGTAACCCCAGCAACACGGTAAGGCCACCTTCCTCGCTGGTCTGGTACTTCTCCAGCGGACTGGTAAAGATGTTGGCCACGAAGCGGTTACCCGTGGTGTCGAAGTTGATGTTGGCAAACCGGAACATATTCAGGTTACCCAGCAGGCGTTGCGTCCCGATGGCATTGGTCTGGCTGTATTTTTCGCCGGGGTGAATCAGCAGCTTGCCATCCAGCACTTTCTTAAAGTACTCCTCTTCGTAAAAGATGTACCGGACGTTGTTGAAAACGGCCGTATCGCGGGGCGTGCTCCGCCGAACGCCCGCGTCGGTGACAAAATTTACTTCGTTGATGACGAATACCTGGTGCCGGTCGCGGTTGGCGGGAGTGTCGATCCGGACGTCGATGTCGACCTGATTGCCCCGGAGCAGGGTGTCGTTGGCCGTGCGAATGGTATCCACCACGGTGCTATCCACGGCGTAGACAATGTACTGGCGGCTGAAGTTAAAGTAGCCGTGGTCTTTCAGGAGTCGGTCAATCCGTTCCCGTTCGGCACCCAGGTTGCCGTCGTCGTAGTTTTCGCCGGTTCGGAGGAGCGATTCGTCCGGGTACTGCTTCAGCAAGGTGTCAATGGCGCGGTCATCGGTGACGAGTTCGATTTTGCGGAGGGTGTAGGGCTGGTTTTCCGTAACCTGGTAGGTAACCGACACCCGTTTGCGCGTGCTATCGACCTTGAACTGGTAGGTAGCCCGTCCCTGGAAATACCCCTTGGAGAAGAGGTAATTCCGCATTTGGTCCGTCGTTTTGCGGGCCAGCGTGGAGTCGAAAATGGTGGGGGGTTCGCCTACCACCCGCATCAGGTAGTTGCCTTCCTCCCGCTTCACGTTCAGGTCTTCCAGTTTCTTTTCCTTCCTTCGTCTCAGCCGGAGAACCTTCTTGGGTTTGGCTTCGCTGGCCAGAATCCGCTGGTCGTACTTTTGGGTGGTTTCTTCAATTTCCTGCCGTAGCTTATCCGCGTTGAAAAACCGTTTGCCAAGGTAATAAATCCACAGGTAGGGGGTCGTGCCCAGAATTTCGCGGTTGGGCTTCTGCTGGTACAAGCCTTCCAGGGCATCCGCATCGACGCGCCGGTTGCCCTTGGTCCGCTGACTGGTCAGCAAGTACTCTTCCTTTTTCAGGTTGACCGTATTGAGGCAGCCGGAGAGCAATCCTGCCCCGGCGAGAAATACAAAAAGGGTGTAGTTTGCTTTCAAATTCGACCGTCGTACATTCATGCTCTCTAAAAAGTGGTTGAAATTCATTAAATCCCTCCAAACAAAAAAATTTCGCCAGGAAAACGGGGCGTTTTTGGTGGAGGGCGCCAAAAGCGTGCGGGAGTTGCTGCAATCCGATTTTGCCATCCGCATCCTGTTTGCCACCGAAGAATTCTACCACGCTGCTATCCGCTCGCCCGACGGTCCGGGTTTTGCCGTTGAGATTGTCAACCCCGCCGAATTGGCGGCGGCGGGTGTCTTTCAAAGCAACAACGCGTGCCTGGCCGTGGCCGGTATCAAAGAAAACCGGAAATTGTTTGCCGAAGCCGGCGAGTACGTGCTGGTATTGGACGAAGTGAAAGACCCCGGCAACCTGGGCACCCTCATCCGCGTGGCCGACTGGTACGGCATCCGCAAGGTAGTCTGTTCAGCCAACACGGCGGATTGCTACAATCCGAAGGTGATTGCGGCCAGCGTGGGATCGTTCACGCGGGTCGATCTCTACTACTGTGACCTGCGCGACTACCTCTCCCAACACCGGGACCGGGCCATCTACGGCGCTTTCCTCGACGGAGAAAACCTCCACCAAACGTCCTTTGCCGCTTCCGGCTACGTGGTCATGGGCAACGAATCGCGGGGCATCAGTGAAACATTGCGGCCGCTCATTCCGCACCGGATCACCATCCCGCGCTTCGGCGGCGCCGAATCACTCAACGTCGGCATCGCCGCCGCGGTGGTGTGCGACAACCTGCGAAAACAATTGACAATGATCAGCGGACAGTGGGCAGTGGATGGATAAGCAGCAGTCGGGCTCTTTCGGGCGAGTCGCATTCGTGGAAATGGTGATAACCCGTTCCAGGCCCCTCGTTTGGGTGAGCGCGCCCGAAAATAAC
>JACMKY010000004.1 GCA_014379925.1 Cytophagales bacterium
CCTGGGCATGGCCCGCAACGAGGACTTTGCCACCTTGCTGGCGGAGGGAATGCGACGCTACGGCACCAACTACGCCAGTTCCCGGCTTTCAAATGTACAGCTTCGCGTTTTTGAAGAGGCGGAATCGCACCTGGCCGCCTACGCCGGGGCCGAAGCCGCCCTTACGGTATCGTCGGGCTACCTGGCCGGGCAGATGGTGGTGAAAACCTGGCAGGGCAACGGCCACTTTCTCTACGCACCCGGCACGCACCCGGCGGTCTGGCTCGAAACCCCGATCCCCTCCGAGCCGGACTACACCACCTGGACGACGCACCTGATTGCCCGTATCTACGCCGAACCGGCTACTGATTGGGTGCTGGTCTGCAACTCCCTCGATCCGCTGCTGGCCCGGCGGCACCGCTTCGATTGGATCCGGCAATTGCCCAGCGGCCGCGCCTTCACCCTGCTGATCGACGATTCGCACGGCTTCGGCCTCATCGGGCGCGAAGGGGCGGGCATCTACGCCGAACTAACCGTTCCCGACCACGTCCGGTTGGTGGTGGTGAGTTCTTTTGGCAAAGCATTTGGCATTCCCGGGGGGGTAATTCTTTCGGACCGGGCAACCGTTGAGCGACTCAAACGCAGTCCGTTTTTCGGGGCCAGCTCACCCGTGATTCCGGCCTACCTGCACGCTTTCCTGCGCGCCGGTGAATTGTATCGGCAGGCCCGCGCGCAACTATCGGCCAACGTCCGGCGGTTTGCCCAACGGGCAATGCCTACTGGTTTGTTCCAAACCTTTCCCGATTATCCCGTTTTCTACACCCCGGTCAACGACCTGTATGCCCACTTGAGAGAGCGGAACGTATTGATTTCCAGCTTTCCGTACCCTTCTCCCCAGGACAACTGCCTGACCCGGATCGTGCTCAACAGCCTGCACACGGCCGCGGACGTGGATCGGCTGGCGGACCTGACGGAGCAATACGCCACGCAGTAGGTGACGGCACACTTGTCATTCCCTCGGATGGGAGCAACAAATTAAAAGTTGGCTTGACTGGAGTTTTTGGGCGTAGCCGTTGTCGAAAAGTCGCGGTCAAAAACGACGTTGCAAATCCCGGCCAACGCAACCCAACAAAAAAATACCCTCGCCCAGGCAACCTGAACGAGGGTCAACGAAGGTGATTCATCCCCTTGGCAAGCCCAACACGGATTACGGCATGGTACGGAATACGTGATCCCAGAGGGGGGAGGAAACGCCGTAGGCTTTGGTTTGGTCCTTGTAATGGTGAACGGCGTGGTTGATCCAGAGCGTCTTGAAGAAATTTTTAGGCGGCTGGTAAGCGTGCACGATGTAATGGACGAACAAGTAGCCCGCGTAACCCAGGATAAAGCCGGGGAAGAAAGCAAACGCCGCCTCCTGCATCAGCAGGTAGAAAATCCCCAGGATGCCGGAGGCCAGCAACACGCTCACCAGGGGCGGCATGGCCAGACGACCCTTGTCCTTGGGAAACTCGTGGTGAATCCCGTGGAAATTGTACTGTAGTTTTTCCCGCCGTTCGGTGTGCGTGCTCATGTGGAAGAGGTAACGGTGCATGATGTATTCCACCAACGTGAACGTGAGCAGTCCGGCCCCGAACAGCATCCCGATCGCGGGTTTGGGCAGGTTGGTGTAGCGGTAGGCGTAGGTGGCCAGGGCAACGGCCGCCGTCACGAAGATGGTAATGGGCACGGAGATGTGGGTACGCGTGAGTTTCTCCAGCACGGGATTGTCGAACATCACTTTCTGCCCTTTGTTCTTGGGTTTGATCGAGGAAATGGAGGACATATCGGATTCGGGTTAGGTAGATGGTCTGAGTTTGTCGGCGCAAAAATACGCCCGAAACGGGCTGATTTGCAAGCCCATTCCGTTGGAGTACGCAACGGTCGGATTTTAGTTCTTGATTTCCACCACCCGCCTGGACTGGCTCTTTTCCAGCACCTTCTGGTAGTAGGTCTCGTACTGGGGCAAAATCACGGAAATGTCGAATTCCTTGGCCCTTTCCAGCGCGTTCTTTTTGAAGGTGGGCAGGTTCTCATCCCGGAGGATGAAGAGGGTGTTTTTGACCATGTCGGCCACGTCGCCCACCTCGCTGAGAAAACCCGTTACGCCCTGTACGTTCAGTTCGGGAATACCGCCCGCGTTGCTGGTAACGAGCGGCACTTCACAGGCCAGGGCCTCCAGGGCAGCCAGTCCGAAGCTTTCCTTCTCGGAAGGCATCAAAAACAGGTCGCACACCGACAGCACTTCCTCCACGGCGTCGAGTTTGCCCAAAAAGCGCACCTCGTCGGTCACGCCCAGTTCGCG
>JACMKY010000096.1 GCA_014379925.1 Cytophagales bacterium
ACGGGCTCATCGACAAGCGCACCGCCTACGAAGCATCCATGCGGGTGCCGATGATTGCCCACTGCCCGGACCTGTTCCCAGCGGGCTCCACTGTCCAGGAAGTGGTGGCCAACATCGACATCGCCCCCACTATTTTGGAAGCGGCCGGCCTGGAAGCACCCGCGCACCTGGATGGCCGGAGCTTCCTGTCGCTGGCCGGCGGCAAGACCATCCCGTGGCGCAAGGCACTCCTCTACGAATACTACTGGGAGCGCAATTTTCCGCAAACCCCCACCTTGCACGCCTTGCGGGGCGACCGCTACAAATACATCCACTACCACGGCATCTGGGACACGGACGAACTTTACGACCTGCAAACCGATCCCCGGGAAGCAACCAACCTGATCAACCGTCCGGACCACCAGGCGACGGTAAAGGAAATGAACGGGCAACTCTTCGCATTGCTCGGAGAGACGGCCGGGATGTACATTCCCCTCTACCCGGACCGGGGGCAGCAACAAAACCGGCGCCACCCGGCGCGCTCGACGGCCGCCGGATTTCCCGACCACTTCCTGGGTGACCCGGTCAAACCCAAGCAACCAGCGGCCAGCGATGCCCAGAAGCCCAAGGCACCGACCCAGCGGGCCGCACCGACCGGCAAAAAGCGGGGGAAACCCAACCGTTGAGGAGCCGGTCCAATCTTTTCACCGCTCCCGCTTCCCCCGGCTCCGTTCGGGGGGCTCGGCTCGCCCGGATGGTTTTCAGCATTGCAACAAGTATTTCATGCCCGCCGGATTGCGGTCAATGGTTTCAAAAACAGTGGGGGCTTCCGCCAAGGGTGAAATCTGCGTAATCAGGGATGCCAAGGGCAACGCGCCCCCGGCCGCCAGCGCAATAGCCTCCTCGAAATCTTCGGGTTCGTACACCCGCGCACCGATCAGCCGCAATTCCCGCCAGAAGAACCGAAACAAATCCACCGGCTTGGGTTCGGAATGGATGGCAACCAACACGATGCGTCCCCGCACCCGCGCCAACCCGGTCATAGCCTGCACTCCGGCGGTCGCACCCGTCACCTCAAACAAGACGTCGGCCATCGCGCCGTCCGTAAACGTTGCCACGTGCGCGGCCAAGTCTTGTTCCTGCGGATCGACTGTTGCCAGTCCCAGCGTTTCGGCCAGTTGCCGCCGCGCCGGGTTGATTTCCGACACCAGCACGTGGGCTCCCCGTTGCCGGGCTACCAGCGCAATGAGCAGACCAATGGGACCACCCCCCAGCACAACGACGAATTCACCGGCCCGTAGTTCGCCCAGCCGCACGTCGTGACAGGCCACGGCTAGCGGTTCGATGAGGGCACCCAGCGTCAAGGACAGGTTTTCGGGCAGCCGGTGCAGCGTGTGCGCCGGCACGTTCCAGTAGGCTTGCATCCCGCCCGGCGAATCAATACCCATAAATTTGAGGTTTTTCCCAATGTGCGTCTGTCCATTGTCCGAGGGGTCTTCCTCGCCCGGTTGCAAGGGCCGGACCGTTACCCGGTCACCAACCCGCCAGCCGGTGGCGCCACTGCCCACGGCCGTGATTTCGCCAGCTACTTCGTGGCCAATGACCTGCGGCAACCGGAGCCGCCCCGCCATCGCCCCGTGGTAGAGGTGGACGTCGGTTCCGCAGACCCCACAGTAAGCCACCTTCAGTTGCACCTCGCCCGGCTGGGGAGGCTGGGGGACGCTTGGTCGTAAGTCGAACGACCGGTTTCCCGTGAAATAGAGTGCTTTCATTGCTTTGCATCCGCATTTAGTAGCCAATATTCAATAGTCAGCAATTAGTGGCTCCGTTGCATTGCAGCGAAGTAGCCAGTATTCAGTAGTCAATAATCCGAAGTAGTCGGAAAGCGGCGTTGCCCCGCCGGTGCCACCGGAGCCGGCCGGTCCGTTGCCCTACGCCGGCGGTTACGCCGCGGTGGCCGGTGCCTTTGGTTCGTCCAGGGTTCAACGGGTTGGGGAACGGAGTTGCCGCATCGCGTTGGCGTAGCGCCGGCCCAGTTCGCGGGCCGACGGGGCGTCGAAATGCGTTTGGTCGCCGGTGTCGGTCAGGCCGGTGGCTTCCACGCAGGCTACCCGGCGTTCGCGGTTGGCCGCGTTGCGGAGGGCTTCGTTGACGGTAGCCGCCGACGGCGTCCGGGCTACGTAGAAATCGCCCAGCGTTCCGACCACCACGGGCACGCGTCGAACGCCCAATTCCCGCCGGAACCGTCGGACCAGGCGACGCAATTTGTCGGCGTACGTCGCCGCCAATTCCGGTTGGCTGTCGCTTTCGCCCTGGTGCCAAAGAACGCCCCGGAGCGTACCGGCCTTCTGCGCGGCTTTGGTGCGGCGGACCGCGTCGTCGTAGGGATGCCGCTTCGTCGGACCGTGGTAGCCGCCCGGCTGCCAACTGTCGATGCCCGATCCGCCAACGGCCGCCGGAATCAGCCCGATCAGCACGGACGAGTCTTCCTCCGCCATTCGCCGGCCGAACGCCAACCCCGGCCCGACGCCCACCACTTCCGGTTTATCGAAGTGCAGCGGCTCGGTGGCTGGCGCCCACCGTCCGTCCCGGTCCAGCACCCAAACGCGCGGGTGGGGTTGCCGATCCGCGTCCGCCGCGGCCCCCCGCCCGGCCATGTTCGACTGACCGGCCAGCAGGTACAAGTGTACTTTCCGGCGGGACATGGCGGGTAACTGCCCGGAAGCTTCCGCCGAAAACAGGCAGTTTAGCAGGAGCAGACCCGCGAGGGCGTTCAATGCCGGAGCGTCCATTGGCCGTTTTGGGGTTGGATGATCCATACCCGCCCGTGACCGGACACCAGTCGGAACGCTTCGCCGGTATCCAGCGTCCATTGTTGGGTGTCGTTGGCAAGCGTGTACGATTGCGGACTGGTAACCAGCTGCCAGGTGTCCAGGCGGCAAGCCTCGTCCATGGCAATGGCGTGAACAACGGTGCGACTCGGTGCCGGTGTCGTTTCGGTCCAGCGGTAGAGCAGGCCGCTACCGGGCCGCCCTTCCCCCGGTTGCGCCGGTTCGACGTGGTAAGCGTCGTGGACGTAGGCATTGACGGGATGATCAAGGCGGGCGTGGCCCCCGTGGGCCAGCTTGAGGCCCGCGCCGTGGCGCCGGATTGTCAGGCAATTCGGCTGGCTTTCCACCACCGCCCGTCCGTCGCGGTTGTTGACCAACCAATTCCAGGTGGTCGTCACGGGCCGGGCCGCCTCGATGCGGTCTACCACGAAGAGCACGTGCGCCCCCGCCAGCAGCCAGAGCCGGGTGAACTGCCGGATGGGTTCGCCGTAGGCAGCGGCCACTTCCGCCCCCACCACCCGCACGCCGTCGCCCTCGTCGGCGATCAGCCGTCGGTTACCCCGGTTGACGGGTGGTCCGGGGACCGGTTTCCCCGCTGGCCCGGGGGTGAGCAACCGACGGGGCAGCACACTCCGCTGCTCCAGGACCGTCGCTTTGGCCCGGTCTTCCTGCAACCCCAGGGCTTCCGCTTTGACCAGGAACGTGCAGGTATTGTGCGTCTGCGAACTGCTTTCCAGGCCGTGGATGAGGTTGCGGTAACAACTGTGGCCGGGGTCGGCCAACAGCCGTTCGCGGCGGTGGACCAGGATGAAACTATTCAGGTCGCCGTGCAGGTGGCCGGGGCCGTGCAACGGGTCGCCCCCGCCGTTGATGGCCACCACGGTTTGACCATCCCACGCGTCGCGCATGAAACAGTGCCCATTGCTGAAGGCGGCCAACGGGGGCAAACCGGCTTCCAACGGGGTCAATGGTTCCGTCGGGTGCGTCAGCAGCGGCAGGGTCAAAAAGCCCCAATCATTGCGCATTCCGAAGGTGGCCAGGTCGTGCGGCCCCTGGTCCGGAACCGGCGCGTAGTAGGCATCGAACAGCCCCCGCGCCAAACCCACTTCCCGCCGGGCGGGGGAACGGACGGCCAGGTGCAGCAGCAAATCACCCGATGGACGGTGAAGGGCCGCGCTGTCGTTGAAGTTGGCGGCGCGGGCGCGGGGCTCTTCGCCCCAGCCCGACAGCGGTTTGGCGTAGAGCATGCTGCTCGCAATCCAGCCCAATCCCTTGCCGTAGGCCGACACGTCCAGTAGGGCAGCCCGGGCTGGAAAGCGCCGGCACACCGATTCGTAGGCCAGCGCGAGGGCGAATGCCAGGTAGTTGCCGTACTGCAGCGATTCGCCGTAGGAGCCGTCGGGCTGGAACGCCCCGGTGCAGCGAGACCATTCGGGCAGGGATGCGTCAAGGGTTTGCGTTTCACCCAGTACGGCCGCCGCCACGACCACGCCGGCGGTCATCACGCCCCGCCAGTTGGCCAGGTGCGCGTTTTGGTCCAGCCACCGTTGGCAAAGTGGGATGCCCTTCTCGGTCAAGGCACGCCGGATTTCCTCCTTTTCGGACGTCCCGAAAACGTCGGTTCCCAGGTCGTATACCGAAGCCAGCGCCCAGCAGAGGTGCGCCGTTTCGAGGTGGCCTGTGCGCGGTTCGGCGTGGCTGCGGAAAGCCGGGCCAACCCACTCGTCTGCGCTCCGCCGGGCGATGTCGAGCGTAACCCGGCGAAGCCATTGCTTGAGCGGTTCGTCGGGTTGGAGGTGGTGCAGCAGGGCCGCGTCGGAGAGGTATTCCGCCGCTGGGTAGTACCACGGTGCCGCCCCGGGACCCAGTAAGTTGCCCGTGGCCACGCGCGCCCCGACCCGCCGTTGCAGCGCGGCAAAAAAGCGGCTGGTGAGCGAACCGGGGTCGGTCAGCCCCGCCCGGATGCCCGCCCGTTCGGCGTCGGTAAGGAAACAGGCCATCCTAAAAATAACCGCCTTTCGCCACTACTTCCGTGGGCGTCAGGCCCGACTGCACCATTTCCTTGATGTCCTCCTCCTTGGCAAGTACGGCTTCAGCGGCCACCAGCACCTCGTAGGCGATGGCTTGCGGAATGGCAATCACCCCGTCAACGTCGCCGAAGATCCAGTCGCCGGGTTGCACCACCACCGCCCCCATCAGAATCGGTTTTTGGTAGTGGTACAACCGAAAACGACCCAGCATACCGGTGTTGGATTTGTACTGGTGGAAAACCGGAAAGCCTTGTTCCAAAATGGAGGTCGTATCGCGGATGCCGTTGACGACCGCTCCCTGGCAACCCGCCCGCACGGCGGCCATCGTCATCACCTCGCCCCACTGCGAAGTAATCGTATCGCCGGTGCAGTCCCAGACCACCACCGAGTCGGCGTGCAGCGCTTCCAGCATTCGGGCGCGGGTTTCCATCTCGCCGTCGGTGGTGAGGTCGGGGGCGCCCTTGACGGTAAAGGCCAGTCCCGCCATCTTCATTCCTTCCCGCAAGGGGGCAAAACCGGCGGGTAGGCTGGTGGTGTGCATGCGGTAGTTGAACCGCAGCACGTCGTTGACGGCCCCGGTATAGAGTTTCAGGTACCGTTCCCGCATTTCGGCGATGGGGACGGGATAGTTGGGCAGCGGTTTTTCCGTGCCGTGGGCATTTCCGTTCGGGTGCAAGCTGGTTTTCATCCGGCCAAGAATTTCATGTTGTCAAAATTGATTTCGCGAATCAGCACGTCGTCGGGCTGGTTGAGTACAAACAGAATAACGCGGGCTACGTCGTCCACGCGCAGGAATTTCTCGCGGGCAACGGGCCGGTCGCTCCAGTAGTTGCTATCGGTCGGACCGGGGTTAACGTCGGTGACTTTGATGCCGAGTTTAAGCACTTGGTCGGCCAATCCGCTGCTCAGGCCCCGCGCCCCGAACTTCGACGCGCAGTAGACCGGCGAGCCGGGATTGGTGCGCTGCCCGGCCATCGAAATGACCGTCACGATGTGGCCGCGCCCGCGGGGTTTCATCACCGCCAAGGCTTCGCGGTCGCAGAGAAACACGCCCCGCAGGTTGGTATCCACCATGCGGTCGAAGGCGCCGAGGTCGGTAGTGGCGAGGTCGGGGGTGGGCAACCCCAGCCCGGCGTTGTTGAGCAGCACGTCCACCGTACCGAATACCTCCCGGCAGGCCGCAAAACCAGCTTTCACGTCGGCCTCCTGGCTCACGTCGCCCCGAAACGAGCGGAGGTTTTGGTGCGGGACTTCATCGGCTAGCTGGTGAGTCCGGCTGAAATCGAACACCTTCGCGCCCTGTTCGAGCAATTGGTGCGCCGTGGCTCGACCGATGCCGCCCGACGCGCCGGTGATGAAACAGACTTTGTTTTCTAGGTAATTCATCGTAGGGGTGGTTCACTTCACTGGATTATTTCCATTGTTCAAGATTTACCCGGAGTTCATCGAAGCTGGCCAGAAATTCACCGGCTGGCCGGCTCAACCACGGGTGGTTTAACCACGCCCGCCGCCCGCGTCCAGTACCACAAAACGCCGGATAGCAGCAAGCAGAGCACCCCCGCGCCGAAGGCAAATTTGCCGCTGTTCTGGCCCAACGAAGGGGTACTCATGGCGATGAACAGCCCACCCGTTACGGTCAGTGCGACGGCATAGAGCCGGTTCATCGACCGTGCGAACACCGGGTTTTCGGTGGGTTTTTCGGCCTCGGTCAGGGGAGTGGCCAGTCGGCGGAAGAATTGTTCGACCCGCTGGCGGTCGGCTACCGGCGGCTGGCCAATCACCCCCGACAGGAGAAAAACGACCACGCAGGCCACGATCTCGATGAGCGTCGCCAGTTCCCACGAGACGGAAGGCGTGGCATTCAGCACTAAACCAATGACCATGCCCACCCCGACGGTGGCCAAAGCGCCCCAGGGCTGCGGGCGGGGGAGCACAATACCCAAAATCAGCGGCAAGGTCATCGGAATGGCGAACAGCCCCGTGAAAAGTTTGTTGGCTTCGAAGGCCCCGCCAAACCCACCGACGAACAAGGCCCCCGCCGTAACGAGTCCGCCGAGCAGGAGCGTCATCATCCGGCCAACCCAGAGGGTTTCTTTTTCACCCGCGTCGGGGTTGAACAGCCGTTGGTATATATCCCGCGTCAGCACCCCCGCCGTAACGTTGTACTCGCCACTGAGCACCGACATCGTGGCCGCGAACATCGCCGCGACCATCAGACCCATGATGCCTTCGGGCAAGAGTTTCAAGCACACCCCCACGTAGGCCATTTCGGGGTTTTGAAGGTCGGGAAGAATGGCGCGGGCGGCAATCGACGGAAACAGAAAAATAATCGGGAACAGGAAGAAAAACACCGCCGTGAGCAGCCCCTGTTTCTGACTGGCCCGCTCGTCGCGGACGCTGTAAAACCGCTGGATGAACGTCCAGTTGCCGCTGTACTTCACCAGAATCATCAGGTAATAGACGCTCAGGTACAGCGGGGC
>JACMKY010000097.1 GCA_014379925.1 Cytophagales bacterium
AGCACTCCTTCGGAGAGAACGATCCGAACAGAAGGTAGTCGCCTTGCCACTATTTTTAGTGGATACACGATAGGCGAGAATCGCGGTAATTTTTTGTGCCCTCTTTTGATTTAACCTTAATCAACCGATTGTGTATCAATTTGTGTATCAAACAAAAAACCACTTACGAGTTTTACTTCGTAAGTGGCTGACTACTAAGCGCTCCCTCTTGGGCTCGAACCAAGGACCCTCTGATTAACAGTCAGATGCTCTAACCGGCTGAGCTAAGGAAGCGGGCTGTACCGGGTACCTACCCGAAAAAGTACGCAATATTAGCCTTCTTTTTTGTCGCGTGCAAACAAATCCCGCAAACTTTTAGCCCCCGGCCGCCCGAGTCCGCCGACGAAACGCGGGCCGAACGGGCAAAAACACCCCGCCCACGCGGCCCCGAAACTTGATTTCAATAACGCGCGCCGCATTAGCACATCTGCCCATTAACCCGTACTTTTGTGAAAAATCCTCTTCCGACGTGGCTTTAGAAACCCAAACGATTCTGCGGGACAACCGCCTGTTCGACCTCATCAGCCAGGAATACCATCGGCAGGAATCAGGCATCGAACTGATTGCTTCCGAGAACTTTACGTCCCCACAGGTAATGGAGGCGGCCGGCAGCGTACTCACCAACAAGTACGCCGAGGGATTGCCCGGCAAGCGCTACTACGGCGGTTGTGAAATCGTGGACGAGGTGGAGCAGCTGGCCATCGACCGCGCCAAGCAACTCTTCGGGGCGGCCTGGGCCAACGTGCAGCCCCACTCCGGGGCGCAGGCCAACGCGGCCGTTTTCCTGGCCATCCTCAACCCGGGCGACAAAATCCTGGGTTTTGACCTCTCCCACGGCGGTCACCTCACCCACGGTTCGCCCGTCAATTTCTCCGGCAAGCTCTACCAGCCGAGTTTCTACGGCGTGGAGAGAGAAACGGGCCTCATTGACTGGGACCAGGTGGAGGAAACGGCCCGCAAGGCAAAACCCAAGCTGATCATCTGCGGGGCTTCAGCCTACTCACGCGACTGGGACTACGCCCGCCTGCGCCGCATTGCCGACGGAGTGGGCGCGTTGCTGATGGCCGACATTTCGCACCCCGCCGGACTAATCGTCAAGGGCTTGCTCAACGATCCGATGAAACACTGCCACGTGGTGACCACCACCACCCACAAAACCCTGCGCGGGCCGCGCGGGGGCCTGATCGTGATGGGCGAGGATTTCGAGAATCCGTTCGGCCTGAAAACCCCCAAGGGCGACTTGCGGATGATGTCGTCTCTGCTCGACTCGGGGGTGTTTCCCGGCACGCAGGGCGGTCCGCTGGAGCACATCATCGCCGCCAAGGCGGTGGCTTTCCGCGAGGCCCTCTCCGACGATTACGCCGACTACGTGGGGCAGGTGCGCAAAAACGCGCGGGTGATGGCCAAGGCCTTTCTCGACCGGGGCTACCAGATCATCTCCGGGGGCACCGACAACCACCTGATGCTGATCGACCTCCGCTCGAAAGGCCTGACCGGTAAACTCGCCCAGGAAACGCTGGTCAAAGCCGACATCACCCTCAACAAGAACGCCGTTCCCTTCGACGACAAATCGCCCTTCGTCACCTCGGGGATGCGGGTGGGTACGGCGGCAGTCACCACGCGGGGAATGAAAGAGGATGACATGGGACGCATCGTGGAATACATCGACGCCGTGCTGATGGATTCCGACAACGAGGCAACCGTCGCCCGGGTGAAGAAGGAAGTCAACGACTGGATGAGCGGCTACCCCTTGTACCAGTAACCCCGCCAGACAAGACAGGAGTTGGATTGGGGTCAGTCCCGGTTTTCGCTCTTTCCGTACGTTTGGCAACCAGCTACGCTAACTCAACCCGCATTGTGGATCAAATAGGAATCGGAGAAGACAAGGAAGCCGGGAGCGCGCCCGATGAGATGACCTTTCTGGATCACCTCGAACAACTGAGGTGGCACCTGATCCGCGCGGTCGGGTCCATCTTCCTTTTTGCCATCATCGCCTTCGCCAACAAGGAGTTCATCTGGACCTCCGTGATTATGGCCCCCTCCCGTTCCAATTTCTGGACCTACCGGATGATGTGCCGGATCAGCGACCAGCTCTGCATCAAAAAGCTGGACTTCAAACTGATCAGCATTGAGATGGCCTCCCAGTTCACCATGGCGCTCACTACCTCGCTGTTAATCGGAGTGATGTTTGCTTTTCCCTACGCCTTCTGGGAAATCTGGCGGTTCATCAAGCCAGGCCTGTACCCGCGGGAGCGCAAAGCCAGTTCGGGAGCGGTGTTCTTCGTGACTTTTCTCTTTCTATTGGGCGTTTTTTTCGGCTATTACATCGTATCGCCGCTGGCGATCAACTTCCTGGCCAACTTCAAGCTCGACGAGGCCATTGAGAACCAGTTCACCGTTTCCTCCTACCTCTCTACGTTGGCGATGCTGACGCTGGCCTGCGGGATTACCTTTCAGTTGCCTGTCGTGGCGTTTTTCCTCTCCAAGGCCGGCATCGTTACCCCGGCTTTCATGCGCGAATACCGCCGCCATGCCTTCGTGGTTATTCTCGTGTTGGCCGCCGTCATTACGCCTTCGCCCGACATTTACAGCCAACTGCTGGTCTCCTTTCCCCTGTTCCTGCTTTACGAAGTAAGCATATGGGTGTCGGCGGCCGTAGCCAGACAACGGATGAAGGAACTGGAGAGCGAAGGGTGAGCAGTCATAAGTCAGATAAGTCGTAAGTCGTAGCGTCGTTACAACTTACGACTATCTAACAGCTCCGTTTCGTCTTTCAGGGCCACGCCCGACAGTCCTCGCCGCAGGGCTTCGCTAACCAGGTAAAACACTTTTTCCGCCGCCATCCGGTAAGGCAACCCCTCCGGCCGGACGTTGGAAACGCAGTTCCGCGCTTCGTCCGTGCGTCCGGGTTGCGGGTCGTAGGTGAGGTAGACGCCCAGGCTGTTGGGTGAACTGAGTCCCGGCCGCTCTCCGATCAGGATTACCGCCAGCCGGGCCCGGAGCAAGGAGCCGATTTCGTCGCTGATGGCCACCCGGCCCCCTTCCACCACGCAGAGGGGAGCCAGGTGCAGGCCCCGGTCGCGCAACCGGGGCACGAGCCACGCCAGCAGGGGCGCGGCGTGGTCGTTGATGGCCGTGGCCGAAAGCCCGTCGGCCAGGATGAGCGCCACGTCGGAAGGGCCCGACCCGGCAGGCGGGTAGTCAGCAAGAATTTCTCGGGAAGCCTCCGCCAGTTTCCGGCCCCGGTCCGGGCGCTGCAAGTATTCCGCCCGGGTGCGCGCCTGGCTATTCAGCTCCAGCACGGGCAAGCCGAACGGTTCCAGGTCACTCCGCAGCTTTTCTTTCGCCAACGCCGAATACACGGCATCCCGCGCGTTGGCGTGGGCCAGCTTGAAAGCCAGCGATTCGGCCAGCGGAACACACGTGCCCACCCTTCCCAACGCGATCCGCGCCGCCGTAAAGTCCCGGAGATTCCCCCAGGGATCGGTCGGCGAAGCCTGGGATGACAGGAAGGATTCCGGCGGGGATGCGTGGTCAGCCATGGGGGAGTTGAAGGAAAGGAATCGAATGTCCAACAAGGGAAAGAATGTCGAACTGATGAACCGCAACGGCGGACCGCTCCGAATGTCCAATGTCGAAGTAAAAAAATTTAATCCTTCGACATTGGACATTCCTTGTTCATCAGTTCGACATTCATTTCCCTTATTAATTACGGCCAGTCATCGTCCCTCATTCCACCCCTGGCCCGGGTTGGAGCAGCCGGTGGGAGGGGTGAACCGATTGGAGGTTGCCGCGCGGGTCGAAGATGCCCATGCGTTGGAGCCACTGCTCGAATTCCGGCGCGGGCCGCAAGCCGAGCACTTTCCGAAGGTACAAAGCATCGTGGAAAGAAGTGGACTGGTAGTTGAGCATAATGTCGTCGGCGCCCGGTACGCCCATCACGTAGTTGCAGCCCGCCACGCCCAGCAGCGTCAGCAGATTGTCCATGTCGTCCTGGTCGGCTTCGGCGTGGTTGGTGTAACACACGTCCACGCCCATGGGCAGTCCCAGCAACTTGGCGCAGCAGTGATCTTCGAGCGCGGCCCGGATGATCTGCTTGCCGTCGTAGAGGTATTCCGGTCCGATGAAGCCCACCACGGAGTTGACCAGCAAGGGCTGAAACCGACGCGCCACCGCGTAGGCCCGCGCCTCGCAGGTTTGCTGGTCGACGCCGCCGTGGGCGTTGGCCGAGAGGGAACTGCCCTGCCCGGTTTCGAAGTACATCACGTGCCCGCCCACCGTACCCCGCTTCAGTTCGCGGGCGGCCTGGTGGGCCTCCGCCAGCAAGGCCAGACTCACCCCGAAACTGGCGTTCGTCTTTTCCGTGCCGCCGACCGACTGGAAGACCAGGTCTACCGGGGCGCCCCGCCGAATGGCTTCGAGCGTGGTGGTGACGTGGCAGAGCACGCACGATTGCGTGGGAATGTCGTACTGCCGGCGCAGGGCATCCAGCATGCGCAGCAGGTTGACGACGGCCGCGGGATTGTCCTGGGCCGGGTTGATGCCGATTACCGCGTCGCCGTTGCCGTACAACAGGCCGTCCACGATGCTGGCCGCAATGCCGCGCGGGTCGTCGGTGGGATGGTTGGGCTGGAGCCGGGTGGAAAAGCGCCCCTTCAACCCCAGCGTGTTGCGAAACCGGGTAACCACCTCACACTTGCGGGCCACGGCAATCAGGTCCTGGTTGCGCATCAGTTTGGTCGCCGCCGCCGCCATTTCGGGCGTGATGCCCGGCGCGAGATGGTAGAGCACGGACGCATCGGTTTCCTCCGCCAGCAGCCAATCCCGGAATTGTCCCACGGTAAAGGAACGAATGGGTCCGAAGGCGACGGCATCGTGCGAGTCGATGATCAGGCGGGTCACGTCGTCGTCCTCGTAGGGAATGACGGCCTCGTTCAGAAAGGTCCGCAGGGGAACGTCGGCCAGGGCCATCTGCGCCGCCACCCGCTCTTCGTAAGTGTCGGCCGCCAACTCCGCCAACGCGTCACCGGAACGGAAGGGCGTGGCCTTGGCCAGCAACGTTTTCAGGTCGGCAAAGGGGTAGGTTCGGTGGTGGACGGTGTGTTGGTAGGGCATGGGATGGTGGGTCTAGCGCTGCCCGTCCGGCAGGTGGGATGCGGTGCGAATGGGTTGGTCGGGGCCTTTTCCAATTTTCGCTTCAACTTCCGAAAGCAAGGCCATTGACTGCGACTAATCTTTCTGTTCCCGGGAATACCGTTGCTGGTGGCTCCCTAAAATACAACGACAAGGCTTCCTTGAGGTTGGCGATTGCTTCCGGTTTGGTTTCGCCTTGACTGGCGACGTCCACTTCCTTGCACTGCGTGATAAACCAGTTGTCTTCCTGCCAAATGGGGACGCTGAATGATTGCTTCACAGGGGCTTTTTCTGAATGGCCACGCTAAAATAATAGTATTTACTTGATCTTTCTTCCCGTTTTCAATCACTGCTCTACCCTTTCCAGCAACGCCTCCCCGTTGATCCGCTCCTTGTGCTTGCCCAATGCCACGAACCCACCCAGCCAGGTGAACAAGCCGCCGAAAAAAAGCAGACTCAGCCCCGGATTGTAGTACACGATCGCCCCCAGGCATACCCCCGACAAGCCCAATGCCACGAGCGGAAAATACGGATAGAACGGCGCCCGGAAGGGACGCGCCAGGTTCGGCTCCTTCTTCCGCAGCACGAACAGGCTTCCCATACTGATCACGTACATGGTTACTGCCCCCAGCACTGAAAGAATGATGACCTGATCAGTCCGGCCCGTCAACAGGGCCACGAAGCCGACCAGTCCCCCGGCAATCAGGGCCCAGTGCGGCGTGCGACGCCGGTTCACGCGCGACAGAAAACCCGGCAGGTAGCCGCTCCGGGCCAGGGCGAACACCTGGCGGGAATAGCCGATGGTATTGCCGTGAAAAGAAGCCACCAGCCCGAACAGGCCGATGCTGGTAAACAACCGGGTCCAGCCGCTGTCTTTGCCCAGCACAATCGCCAGCGCTTCCGGCAGCGGGTAGTCGATGGTGCTCAGCCGCCGCCAGTCCGTGATGCCGCCGGTGAGCACCATCACGCCCAACGCCAGAACCACCAGCGTCAGGATGCCGTAGGCGTAACCCTTGGGAATGTTCCGTCGGGGGTCTTCCACCTCTTCGGCCACCATGGCCACCCCTTCGATGGCCAGGTAAAACCACACGGCGAAGGGCAAGGCCGCGAACACGCCCGCCGGTCCGAAGGGCAGGGGATTGGTCAGGAAGTTTTTAAGGGTGAAGTGGGGCGCAATCAGGCCCATAAACACCAGGAGTTCGGCCACGGCCAACGTGGTTACGACCAGGGTAAATCGGGCCGACTCTTTGATGCCCACCAGGTTGATGCCGATGAACACGGCGTAGCACGTGATTGCCGTGGGCAAAACCGAAAAGTTCGGGTTCAGGAAGTGCGCGTAGCTTCCCAGCGCGAACGCGATGGCGGGCGGGGCCAGCAGGAAATCCACCAGCGTGGCGTAGCCGGAAACCAAACCGCCCAGCGGCCCGAAGGCGCGGTAGGCGTAGGCAAACGGCCCGCCGGCGTGCGGAATGGCGGTGGTCAACTCGGTGAAACTGAAAATGAACGTGAGGTACATCACCGTCACCAGCAGCGTAGCGAGCAGAAAACCCACCGTGCCCGACACCGCCCAGCCGTAGTTCCAGCCGAAATATTCCCCCGAAATGACCAGCCCCACCGCAATTGCCCACAGGTGAACGGGTCGGAGAACTCTCTGGAGGGCGGGCGGCGGGGGGCTGGGCATGGCTGGAGGATGGGTGTTTTGACGACGGATCATTTATTTGGGCGTTTTTCGGCAACCAAACCGGTCGGTTCATCCCGTTCCCCGGGCAAGGACAATTTCTTTTTTTTGCCACCCTTTGCTAACCGGACGCTACCAACCCGGTGGTCTTTCCAAGGTGGAACCGGGAAAGGCCTGAAAGCACAGGCCCGGTCGGATCAGGTATTCGGTGGTCGCGTAGATCTTGTTGATATTCCTCGGGTTGGGGTCGTAGATGGCAAAACGCCGGCGGGCAACGGCCGAGGCCGCGAAATAGCCCAACGCCAATTCGTTGGGATTATCGGCGTTGGCGATGTTTCCCACGATGGGGGCCGGCAAGGGATCGAGGATGCTGCCCACCCGCGTTTGTTGCTCCTGGTAGAGCTTCCAGAACTGATAGGCTTCCCGCGTCAGCGACAATTGGCTCACTTCCACCAGGTGCGGACCCCGGGTGTAGATTGGTGAAAAGAACACCGGCTGTCGGGTGATGCGGTTCCCGTTGACCAACGCGTCCGAAAGGATGCGAACCGCACTGGTGTAGTTGGCTTGCCAACAGTAGTCGAAGCAAATGTTGGGGTTTCCCAGGGAACAAGGGGCGCCCGTGGAATGCACCTGGCTGTAGCCGTAGGCCAGCCAGCGGTAGTAGTTGTCGGTTTCGGCCGGGTCCTGGAAGTGGGTGTACACTTCGTAACCGTTGAACCGCTCGGGGTTGGCATTCACGTTCACGTCCACGAACGCAAAGGACAAGCTGTCGATGGAGGGTACGGACCGCATCTGCTCCGGCCGCGAGGCGTACCGCTTCCCGTCCGGCAACGCCACGCGCAGGGTGTACGTGCGGCCCACCGTGCCCACGAACGAAGAATCAGTCGTCTGGTAGATACCCGGTCCGCGCGGCAACAGCGAAACGGTGCGGCCCAAGTCATCGCCGAGGGTAACCGTGGCCTGGCCCACGTACGATTCCTCGGGAAGGCGGTTGGCCGACTGGAACGCGCCCGAGTAGGTGAGTTTCACCGAGTAGGGGGGTGGCTCGTTGGTGATGGTGCCCTCCACCACCAGTTGCCGGGTTGGGTTGCGGATGGGCAGTTGCACTTCATCCACGCAGGAGGTAGCCAACCAGCCAATCAACGCGAGCAGCAAGCAGGCAACTTTGGGGGGGGTCGGCATCAAAAGTAGACGTTTAAGGTCAGGGAAGGGATCACGGTTCCCAGCACCGACAGGCGGTAGGATTTGGTGGTGGTGGTGCTGCGGGTAAAGTAGATGGAGTACGGGTTTTTCCGGGCGTACAAGTTGTACAGGGAAAAAACCAGCGTACTGTACCGCTGCTGCTCCTTGCTACGGCGGCTGTCCCTGGAAAAAGAGACGTCCAGCCGGTGGGTATCGGGGATCCGGTCGGCGTTCCGCCGCGCGTAACTGCTGACCAACGCCCCGTTGTATACGTACTGCCCGTCGGGGTACGTGGCCGGGCGGCCGGTGCTGTAGACGAAGTTGCCGGCGAAGGTCCAGCCTTTTCCCAGCGCGTACTGCGCGGAGAGCGCCAGGTTGTGGGGCTTGTCGTAATTAGACGGGTAAGATTCACCTTCGTTGACCTGCTCTTCCGGAAAGGTGGTTCGCACCGCCACCAACGAGCGGGAATAGGTGTAGCTCACCTGTCCGGTCAGGTCGCCCTTGTTCTTCTGGATGCTCAATTCCGCGCCGTACGCCCGACCCTTCGCCCGGAGCAAATCGGCTTCCAGCGTCGGGTTCATCAGCAGGGTGGCGCCGTTCTGGTATTCCACCAGATCCGTAATGTCTTTGTAAAAAGCCTCGACGGACGTCTCGATGGCGTGGTCGCGGTAGTTGCGGAAGAAGCCCACGGCCCACTGGTCGGCCACTTGCGGGGGAACGAACGGGTCGCTGGCTTTCCAGAAATCCACCGGCGAAATGGCCGTGGTATTGGAAATCAGGTGGATGTACTGCCGCATCCGGTTATAACTCAGCTTCACGGCGTTGTTTTCTCCCAGCCCCAAGCGCAGCGAAACCCGGGGTTCCCAGCCACCGTACGCCTGCGTCACCTGTCCCTTGGCGTAGTCGGTCGCGCCGGCGATGGTGGTGCTGTCGCGGGGCACCCCTTCCTGGTAGGCGTACACCGTGCGGGGCCCCACGTTGCGGAACCAAGAATACCGCAGGCCCACTCCCACCGTGAGAACGGGGGAAACCACGAACTCTTCGCTCGCGTAGGCGGCCATTTCGCGGGCGTACTCCCGGGCCAGAATCATCGGATTGACCACCGAGGCTTCTCCCGCGGGGCGGCGTTCACCCGGCGACAGGACGTACCCGATTGCGTTGGCACCCGCTTCCAGTCGGTGCCGTCCGGATGTGTAGAGCAAGTCGGCCCGCAGTTCGCGGTGCCGGATGGAGGAAGTCAGGCGGTACCCGTACCCTTCCTGGAGTCCTTCGATGTCGAAGGCGTAGTCGCTGTGGAGGGCGCGGAGGGTGAGCAGCAGGTTGGGCGCCAACACCCGGTTCCACCGCAGGGAAGCCACGTTGGAGCGCCACCCGTAGAGGGTATCTTCGGGAAACCGGAAGCGGTCGAAGCTGCGGTAGCCCGCCACCGAAACCTGGTTCTTGTCGTTGATCTTGTAAGTGAGTTTGGCGTTCAGGTCGTAGAAGGCCGCCCGGCTGCCCTCGAAGCGTTCCGGAAACTGCCGGATGAGGTAGTTGGGGTACGCGGCCCGGCCACCCACCAGGAACGTCAATTTCTTCGTCCGCAGCAGCGGCCCCTCCGCCAGGAAGCGACTGCTGATGGGGCTGACCCCGCCCGAAAGCCGCACTTTCTCCTCGTTGCCGGTTTTGGTGTTCATGGTGAGCAAGGCCGAAAGCCGCCCGCCGTAGGCCGCCGGAAAACCGCCCTTGTAGAGCGTGACATCGGCGATGACGTCGGGATTGACGCTGGTGAAAAAGCCCAGCAAGTGCGACGTGTTGAACAGCGGCGCCCCGTCGAGCAGTACCAGGTTCTGGTCCACGCGCCCACCCCGGACGTTGAACCCACCGGCCCCTTCCCCCGCCGTAGCCACGCCCGGTTGCAGCGTGAGCGCCTTCACGATGTCTACTTCACCAAACACGACGGGGATTCTTCGAATGCTGCGCATGTCCAGTTGCAACGCACTCATTTGAACCTCTTTCACGTTGTGATCAAGGGTTTTCCCGGTGATGATCACCTCATCGAGTTGTTTGGCTTCCTCCACCAGTTCAATGGCCAGGTTCGCGTCATCGACCAACCGGACCGGCGTGTTCTGGGTGCGGTAGCCCACGGCCGAAAACGCCAGCAGGTAATCGCCAAACGGGAGGTCAAACGAGAAGCGCCCCCTTTCGTCGGTAATCGTACCCTTGCCGATGGCCTTGATGGATACGCTGACGCCAGTTATCGGTTTGCCGGTGAGGTAGTCCGTGACGGTTCCTTCCAGTTTGCCACGGGCCTGGCTCGGGGCACCGGTGAGCCAAAGGAGGACGCAGCCGACCAGCAGCAGCAGCCGGCCGTTCTTCATCGACGGCGACGGGAAAACGGGATGCGGGGATTGCGAAGCGCCGGTGGTGAGTCTGATGGAAGTCACGTTCATTTGAAGGGGGAAAGTTAAAACAAAAGTAGGTATTCGGGTAGTTTCTTTTCGTCCGTTTCTCCGGTGACCGGACCCGTCAGGGCCACCCATCCCTTCCGGGGACCGATTCGCCGGGCGAACCAAACATCCACGGGATAAACCGTACGTGAGTGCCCGAATAATTCGGGGAGGTCCATCCGGAACAATGGCTTTATTACCGTATTTTTGCCGTTAAACTTCTTGCCATGAATCGTCTCCAATCCCTCCAGCGCCTGCGTTCCGAAACCTTCGACGTGTGCGTGATCGGCGGGGGCGCTACCGGGGCGGGGTGCGCCCTGGACGCCCAACTGCGGGGCCTTCAGACCGCACTGATTGAAAAGGAAGATTTTGCGGCCGAAACCTCCGGCAAATCCACCAAGCTGGTTCACGGCGGGGTGCGCTACCTGGAGCAGGCCGTCAAGAAACTCGACTGGGGGCAGTTCCGCCTGGTGCAGAAGGCCCTCAAAGAGCGCAAGACGATGCTCGACAACGCCCCCTACCTGGCGCATCCGCTGGCCCTGCTCACCCCCTGCTACACTTGGTGGGAAAGCTGGTACTACGCCACTGGGCTCCGGCTCTACGACTGGATTGCGGGCGAAGCCAACCTGTTGCCCAGCCGTCGCCTCTCCCGGCGACAAGCCCTGGAACAACTGCCGGCCCTCGCGGCCGAACGTTTGCACGGGGCCGTGCTCTACTACGACGGTCAGTTCGACGACGCCCGCTACAACGTGATGCTGGCCAAAACGGCATCGGAAGCCGGAGCCGCCGTGGCCAATCATTTGCAAGCCATTGGTTTTAAGAAGAATTCGGAGGGCAAGCTGGGGGCCGTTACGGTGCGGAACCGACTGACCGAAGAAATATTCAACATTCGGGCCGACGCCTTCGTCAACGCGGCCGGGCCGTTTGCCGACACCCTCCGACAGATGGCCAACCCCCGCGTCTCGCCCCGCGTGCGCATGAGCAAGGGCGCACACGTGGTGCTGCCGCGCGAAGTGATGCCCGGCGACACCGCCCTGCTCATTCCCAAAACCGACGACGGACGGGTGATCTTTGCCATTCCCTGGCTCGATCAATTGCTGGTCGGCACCACGGATACGGAAATGCCCGACTCCGACGGGGAGGGCCGCCCCAATGAACCGGTGCTGCTTCAGGAAGAGACCGATTACCTGCTGGGTTACCTCAACCGCTATTTGTCGGTCAAGGTAACGGCCGATCAGGTACGCAGCGGATTTGCCGGCCGGCGTCCCCTGTTGCAAGCCAACCCCGACGCGAATACCAAGGAACTCGTGCGTGACCACGAAGTGGAAACCGACCCCGTTTCCGGCCTCTTCAGCATCATGGGCGGCAAATGGACCACCTACCGCCTCATGGCGCAGGATACGGTGGACGCGGTGCTGACTGCCCTCAAAAAAGACCGGACAACCACCCGCACCACCTGGCATTGCCTGAGCGGGGCGAGTGACTACGCGCCGGAGGGGTGGAAAACGCTGGTAAGCCCCGCCGGAATACCCGCCGAAGTGGCCCGGCACTGGTGGAGTAAGTACGGCACCAACGCCGCGCGGGTCGCGCAACTGGCGCGCGAGCAACCCGGCTGGCTGGAACCGCTCGTCGAGGGCTACCCGCACCGACAAGCGGAGGTGATCTACGCCGTGCGCCACGAAATGGCCTGTACCCTGCGCGACGTACTGGCCCGCCGCCTGAGTTTGGAAGTGGTGGATTGGCAGGCCACCATGCGAGCCACCCGGCAAACGGCTGCCCTGATGCGAAGCGAACTGGGCTGGACCGCGGAACGCGAAGAAGCCGAAACCAACGAGTACCTCGCCCGCCTTTACCGCTACCAACTGATGGCGGGCAAAACCCGGATGACGGAGAAGCCGGTGGTAGAAACCTGAACCAGAGTGGCGGCGCGGGGTACGGCCCACCGTTGCGGGAAGCGGGAAGCGGCCCATTCGGAAGCAACGGATTAATCTCCCCGTTTTTCTTTCAACGGGTCGGTTCTTTGCTAATTTTGCCCCGACCCCTTCCAACCGCATGAAAAAATTTTCCGTCCTCCTGTTGCTCGGATTCCCCGCTTCCCTGTTTGCCCAGACCAAAACCCCCGTCGCCCCGGCTGCCGTACCGCGCCCCAAACTGGTGGTGGGCATTATGGTGGACCAGATGCGCTACGATTTCCTGTACCGCTACTGGGATAAGTACGGGACCGGCGGTTTTAAGCGGCTGGTACGCGAAGGGTACTCCTGCGAAAACACGCATTACGACTACGTACCCACCTACACCGGCCCCGGTCACGCCGCCGTCTACACGGGCACCGGCCCCGCCACCAACGGCATCATCGGCAACGAGTGGTTCGTGCGCCAGACGGGCAAGTCTACCTACGTCACCGACGACAGCACCGTGGCCACGGTGGGCAGCGCTTCCCAGGCCGGCGTGATGTCGCCGCGCAACCTGCTCAGCAGCACGGTCACCGACGAGCTTCGCCTGTCCAACAACCGGCAGTCGAAGGTTATCGGCGTTTGCCTCAAGGACCGGGGCTGCATCCTGCCCGCCGGACACCTGGCCAACGCCGCCTACTGGTACGACGGAGCCACGGGCAACTGGATCACCAGCACCTACTACATGAGCGACCTGCCGCCGTGGCTCAAGGCATTCAACGACCGCAAGCTCTCCGATCAATACCTCAGCAAACCCTGGACAACGCTGCTGCCCCCGGACCAGTACCCGGAAAGCCTGGCCGATAACCAGCCCTTCGAATTGTTGTACGCGGGGGAAACGCAATCCGTTTTTCCGCACAACCTGCCCAAGATCAAAGAGACGAGCGACTACGACCTGGTGCGACGCACCCCCTTCGGCAACACGCTCACGCGGGAGCTGGCAGTCGAAACCATCCGGCAGGAGCAAATGGGCAAGGGCAAAGTCACCGACTTCCTGGCGCTGAGCTTTTCCTCCACCGATTACGTGGGACACCAGTTCGGTCCGCATTCCATTGAATCGGAAGATACCTACCTGCGGCTGGACCAGGACCTGGCGAAGCTGCTCACTTTCCTGGACGGCTGGCTGGGCAAAGACCAGGTGCTGGTTTTTCTGACCGCCGACCACGGCGTAGCCAACGTGCCCGCTCACCTGAAAGAAATGCGGATTCCGGCCGGCATTTTCGATGCCCGCCAAGCCGTGTCCGGGGTGAAGGGTTTCCTCAACGAAGCTTACGGCAAGGGTGACTGGGTGGCCGACTACGGCAACGGGCAAGTCTACCTCAACCGTCCTTTCATTCAGTCGAAGAATGTTTCGCTGGCGGAGGTTCAAAGGAAGACGGCCGACTACGTAGCGCAACTGGCCGGCGTGGCCTTCGCCGTGACGGCCACTGAACTGCCGGGCCTTTCGGCGCAGAATCCCTTCTACCGGCGGCTGCAAAACGGCTACCACCGGGCCCGCTCCGGCGACGTACTTCTGGTGCTGGAACCCGCCTGGTTCGACGGCGATCCGGCGTCCAAGGGCGGCACCACCCACGGCTCGGGCTACGGCTACGACACGCACGTGCCGCTGTTGTGGTACGGCTGGACCATTGCCCCCGGCTCCACGGTGGCACCCACGTCCATCGCCGACATCGCGCCCACGGTGTCGGGTCTGCTCAAAATTATGGAACCCAACGGCAGCACCGGCACGCCCATCGCGCTGCCAAGGAAGTAAATTGGTTTGGATCGTTGTAAGTAGGTGCTGTGAATTGGTTTAGGTTACGGTGATTTCGGCCTATACGACGAGTCAATAAACCCTGGATGATGTGGGAAAAAGTTGGGCATCAGTTTCAGCCCTGTTAACCTAAACCAATTATGCTTGACTACTTACCAATGATGCTTTGGTGATAGAATTGGAAAGGTCCATCAAACATAAAGCGGCCGACATACGCAAACAGCATAAAATCAAACTCCCCGATGCGATCATCGCCGCTACGGCTCCGTGTACGACTTGGTCTTGATTTACCGCAACACCAACGATTTTAAAACCATCGCTGGCTTACAGACCATCAATCCCCACCAGCTTTAACTAAAATCTACCCCCGTCATAACAAAGCCCCGCTGGATCCTATCCAACGGGGCTTCACTTTTAGAAACGCTGCATTACTTCCTTTCTCAGCCCACCGCCCCACCGCCCGTGAGGCCCGCACCGGCCTTCTCCACAACTTGCCGGTGAAGGTGGCCTCGCCTAAGCTGAAGAAAGTGCCATGACTTATGCCAATCTTGCTCTGGCTGCCCACTGTGGATGAGTTGTTTAGCGGAAGCCAGGCAGTTCTCCAAACTGGAGGTAACTTGTGGCGCTTGGCATCGGGCAGTACCGCTGAGGCGTCTTGCGCCCAGTAGACACTGCGGTCCAGGGACCAGCGCCGGCCTCCCTCGGGCAGGTTGCCGTGGGCTTCGGGTCCTTCTACCGACCACCGCGGAGATGAACATCAATTCCTACTTTCTACATAGAGATTTGGAAATAAAAAATATCCGTTTAGATTTGTGCCGTTGCAATGACCATTGATCATTGAGAATGTAAACCCGTACGCAATGAATCCGGCAATCACTCGCGTAAATTCCGTTCGTTTTCTGGTCTCCCCCGTCGCGGCCCGTCACCCGGTCCCGGGTTGTTGTTGTTGCCGTTCGTTTCCGTTTCTCCGTCGGAAATAGTTACCCGGTACGGGTTCTGGTTCGTCCCGTTTTCCTCCTTGGCGGTTTTCCTACTTGGCGGTTTTCTTCCCCGCTGGTTTTTCCCGCCGCGGTTTGGGCCAATTGGTTTAGCCGGTTCCGGAAAATTTTCTACCTCGTCCGTCTGCCGGCCCGACGGGACGCACCTTCCACCCAAAAGTCGATTCAACGGTGTTAGAACCACGATTTGCCGGATGAGTGGATTTATCCGAACCTTCTATTCAAAAGCACATTCAACCCTGATCCAACCCAATCCGATGAAGCATCTCCGCGCAACCACCTCCTGCCTGCTGTTCCTGGGCGGGGCTTTGGCCTACAGTAGTTTTGTCACTAAAACGCCCTTCGTGAAGGAGGGAGCCTGGCGGGCGGCTTTCACCGTGGCCGGCAGTGAAGTACCCTTTAACTTCGAAGTGCGCGGCACCCGCGCCGAGGACGCCCGGGTTTACCTGCTCAACGCCACCGAGCGGGTGGAATTGGACCACCTGGTTCAACGGAACGATTCGCTGTTCATCCCCATCGAAATCTACGACGCGGTGCTGGAGGCGAAGATCGACGGCAATGCGCTGACGGGCGTGTATCGTCGCTTGCACACCAACCAGCCGGACCCGGGCATTCCCTTCCGGGCCGAACCCGGGAAGAAGTACCGCTTCACCGAAAAGAACGTCGCGCCCGCCGCCGACCTGAGCGGCAAGTGGGACCTGAACCTCCACAACCCGGCGGAGGTCAACCGGACGGTGGGCGTGTTCGAGCAAAAAGGCAACTACCTGACGGGTACGATCATGACGACCACCGGCGATTACCGTTACCTGGAAGGCACCGTGCAGGGCAACGAGTTCTTTCTGTCGGCCTTCAGCGGCTCGGGTCCGACCCTGATCCGGGGTAAGATCGGCGACGCCAACCGGCTCACCGGCGAATTCGTTACGGGGCGGGGCAACATTCCGCTCGACGCCACCCGAAACGACCAGGCCGCCCTGCCCGACCCCTACGCGCTCACCTACCTGAAGGAAGGCTACACCACGCTGGACTTCACGTTTCCGGACCTGGCGGGCAAGCCGGTTTCCCTCAAGGATCCCAAATACGTCGGCAAGGTGGTGGTGGTGACGATCCTGGGCAGCTGGTGTCCCAATTGCCTGGACGAAGCCGCGTTCCTGGCGCCGTGGTACCAAGCCAACCGGGACCGCGGGGTGGAGATCATCGGCCTGGCTTTCGAGCGGAAAAACGACCCGGTCTTTGCCAAGGCCCGCCTCGACAAGCTCAAAGAACGGTTCGGCGTGGAATACGACTTGCTGTTCGCCGGACTGGCCGACAAGCAAGCCGCCTCCGAAGCCCTGCCCGCCCTGAGCAAGGTGCTCTCCTTTCCGACCACGATTTTCGTTGACCGCCAGGGCAAGGTGAGCAAGATCCACACGGGCTTTACCGGACCCGCCACGGGCCGCTACTACGAAGACTACGTCCGGGAATTCAACGCGGACGTGGATCACCTGCTCAACCAGAAACCGGCGACGGGCTCGGTAGGAAGCGGCCGGTAAACGCCGGTTGGCGTTTTGCGTCCAGTTGAAACGCGCTCATACCCTTGCGCAACTACGCACCCATTTTATGGATGTTTCAATCAATGTTTGCCTGAAAGGATGACCAGATGAACTGACTACCAAGGCTTCGACTTCGTTTAGCCTGACCCAATCGCAGCAATAAACGTGTTGTCAGGCTGAG